>JBEGVD010000083.1:0-6896 GCA_041178585.1 Actinomycetota bacterium | reverse complement strand
GGCATGACCGCCGATTACCCAGACACCACCAAAGGCTGGCTGATCATTGTTGCTCTAGCAATTGTTGGAACCGTGTTCCCCACATCAACCTTTTTCATGGGTTTGAAGCGCATCGGAACGAACATGACTTCCATCTTCACCACCAGCGAACCGGTATTTGGAATTGCGTGCGGTGTGCTCATTCTGGATGAGCGCCTTTCACTCAACAGCGTGATTGGTGCAACGTTTGTCATTGGTGCGTTACTGATGCTGTCGGTTGTTGAATCGCGTTCTGAAACCGTTACCGCTCACCAATAACAGGAAACTGCTCAATAACTCCCCGCAATTCGGCAACTACATCATTGCGTAGCGCGGCAACGGTTTTGCCAAGGCGCACCACAACAAGATCTCGGTCAGGTATCACCATGATGTATTGGCCTTCATAGCCAGCGGCAACAAGACTGTTGTGCTCTCCCGGCAATGTCCACCAGTGCGCCCCGTAGCCCAACCCAGTTTCTGCGTCGAATACATGCTGAGTTCGTGCGTGTTCCACCCAACCCTCAGGCAGGATTCGCGTTCCATCACACACTCCATCGCGCAGGTACAACTGACCAAATTTGGCAAAGTCGCGCGCGGTTGCAAACACGTAAGAAGATCCAACAAAGGTGCCAGCAGCGTCAAACTTTGGTACTGCTTGCATCGATATGGCATCAAACAATTGAGTGCGTATGAATCGTTCGGTGTTGGTGTGAGAACCATGCGCATCACCTAATGCGTTACCAAGCAGCCGAGTGACAATGTTGGTGGTTCCCGATGAATACACCCATTCAGCACCCGGTGTCGTGACGAGTGGTTGCGTAATTGCATATCCCGCAATGTCATCTTTTCCAGAGCCAAACAGCATGTCGATGACGTCGGATGAGTCGCCATCAACGTAATCCTCGACCCATGACAACCCTGACCGCATTTCCAGCAACTGCTGCAATGTGATGTTGCGCCGATCATCTGCCTCCCAATCAGGAAACAAGTGGCTATCTGCAACGTTCAACAGCCCATCCATTTGCGCGATGCCAACAAGGGCGTGGGTCATACTCTTTGCCATTGACCACGAAATGAGCGTGGTTTGTGCGGTCACTTCTGGACCATAGAACTCCGACACCACTTCGCCCTTGTGCAGGACTACTTGCGCAAGGGTCACATTGTCGGCTGTCATTTCTGGCCCTCTAAAAATTTGGCGATGCACAGCACTTCATCCATTGCATCGTTTCGCAACACGCCATGGTCATCATGCACACCCGCAGGAGGAATGATGGCTTCCTGGACTTGCTTACTCAGAGATGACAGCGGCATAAATAATTGGTCTGCATTACGAGTGGAGGCGAGAACTCCGTTATCCACTTCATAAACAATATTGTTGAATGAAACGGTGAATTTTCCTTGACTGCACAACTTCTCTGCTTGTTCCTGCCTACGCAAAACCGTTTCGAAGGTTTGAATGCGATCGCGTAGATAAGCCGCTTCTTCGTATCGCTGAGCCTCGGAATGGGCATTCATTCGTTCAGTCAATGCGTTGCACACGAAACTGCTCTTTCCGGTAAGCGCATCAGCAGCCTGTTGCACAGCATTGGCATATGACTCTGGCTCTGCAGTTCCCGAACAAGGGCAATGCGCTAGACCAAGTCGCGCTGCGGAGCACACCGGTGCGCCTTCA
The DNA here is from genome assembly GCA_041178585.1 of Actinomycetota bacterium. Taxonomy (GTDB): domain Bacteria; phylum Actinomycetota; class Acidimicrobiia; order Acidimicrobiales; family Ilumatobacteraceae; genus UBA3006. The sequence goes on along the minus strand of JBEGVD010000083.1, from coordinate 5,206 downwards.
GGTGCAACGTAGTTGCGACCCATTCGCACGGTGCAGCGACGCAACGGAATAACCGACTCAATCGCATCCACCACTTCTGTAGCCATATTGCGGGTAGAGATTGGTCCGATGCATATACCTTTTGCTGAAGGCGTCTTCGACACCATCAATCGGGGCCACTCTTCATCTGTGGTTAAGCGCACGTAGCAATACTTTGCTGTACGCGTACCTGCGTGGTTGTAGCGCGGACGAAGCCTGCCAATAATGCGCAACTCCAAGACTTCGGCGGTCAGCAAGTCGGGTGTTTGAATGAATTCAATGCCCTGCATTAACTTGAGCAAAGAGCCCACTTTGGTTCGCGATTCATTCGTGCCGAAGTAACTGCGCACACGTGAACGCAAATTGCTGGCTTTGCCCACGTACAACACTTCACCTTGCGCGTCGGTGAACATGTACACACCTGTGGTTCGCGGCAAGGTTTCGGTGAGTTTTAACTTCTTTGCTTGCGGATGCGAGCCAAGCTTGGGCAAAGCAATGAGGTCGTTCAGGTCGTGAACGCCAAAACCTGCAGCGCGCTCAATGAGGTAATGCAGCAGATCTCCAGTTGCAAGCACATCGTTCATCGCGCGGTGAGCAGGTTGATGTTTCAGCCCAAGGCTTTCTGCCAACGTTGACAGCTTGCAGTTTGGTACCTCGCTACGCACAAGGCGTCGAGCTAACGAGACGGTGTCCACCACTTTGTTGGTCAACCGTGGTCGACCATCTCGTTCCAGCGATGACTGAATGAATCCCATGTCGAATCGCGCATTGTGCGCAACAATCACCGAGTCGCCAATAAATTCGACCAAGTCATCGAGCACATCTTCAATTGGTGGTGCATTCATCACCATGATGTCGGTGATTCCTGTGAGCATCACGATGAATGAAGGGATGGCGCAACCTGGGTTCACCAAGGTGTTGAAGCGCGCTATCTCTTCTCCACCTTGATACTTCACAGCGCCAATTTCAGTGATTCCGCCAACGTCGACAGACGATCCTGCAGTTTCTAAGTCGAGAACACAAAACACCACATTGGACAATGCCGAACTTGCATCATCGAGTGACAGTTGCATGATTTACCGAGTGTAATTCTCGATTCGAGTACACAAATGATCCAGATCTGCTCGATCGTGACTGACCACAATGGCACTCACACCGAGGCCATCGAGATGTTCACGGATCTGGTTTCGCACGCTTTCTCGCGACTCATCGTCAATTGCAGAGAGAGGCTCATCGAGCAAAACTGCCTGAGGTGCACCTACGAGCGCCCGCACGATTGCCACGCGCTGGCTCTGCCCTCCCGACAGTGTTGGAGCCAATTGCTCGGCAACATGTGCGACACCAAATTGCTCCATCATTTCGTTGGCCAGCATCCGTGCAGCAGAGCGCTTCATACCCCGCAGTGTTAATGGAAAGGCAGCGTTTTCAAGCGCGGTCATGAATGGAAATAGCGAATGATCCTGAAACACCATGCCGATGTTTCGCAACTCGGGCAGTACATACATATCTTTGGCGGGTGCGTCGACAAGAACCCCATTCACACTCAATTCGCCATCATTCAGTGTGCACAGGCCAGCAATTGTCCGCAAGAGCGAAGTTTTTCCAATTCCGTTCGCGCCAAACACGCCAACTATTTCACTGCCGACTTCAAGTGAAAAATGACGGGAAAATTCACCGACCGCAACCGTGCCATGCAAAGAAATCATTGCGATGCTCCGCCAATCCAGCGATCTCGCAAGCCCACAAGTACACCTACGCAAATAGCCACAAGCAAGAAGCTCAAGGCATAAGCGCCCTCAGGATTGCTCTCAAGCATGGTGTACACCGCAAGCGGGGCCGTCTGAGTTCGACCCTGAATATTGCCCGCGAATGTAATGGTCGCACCAAACTCGCCTAATGCCCTCGCCCACGCCAGCATGAGGCCCGCAACTAGCGAAGGCTTTAATAGCGGCAATGTGACCCGCATAAACCGAGTGAGGTCTTTTGCCCCCATTACCGCTGCAGCTTCTTCGTATTTCGTATCGATAGACCTGAGTCCACCTTCAAGGGCTAGAACCAAAAACGGGAGTGCCACGAATGTTTCGGCGATGATCACCCCCGATAGCGAGTATGTGAGTTGAATGCCAAAGAGACTCTCAAGCACTCCTCCAAGTAAGCCACTGGTCTTTCCATAAGCACCTAGCAATGCAACGCCGCCTACAACTGGCGGCAACACCATGGGCAACAGCACCAATGCGCGAACGAAACGACGCCCAGTAAATTGCATTCGCGCGAGACACCATGCGAGTGGCAAGCCAAGCACAAGCGCCAGCAAGGTTGCACACACTGACGCATACAGCGAGATTCGTAATGCATCGCGAGTAGCAACATCTGTCAATTGCCCCCACAGCGTTGACCAGGCAACTCGCTTCAATAATCCAACAATCGGCAATGCGAGAAACACAACGCCAATTAACGCCCCAATGCGCACAAAGCGCGGTGTTCGTGAACTGACGTTATTCATTTATGGAGCCAAGAATCCAAAGTTACTCAACACCTTTTGTCCGGCTGGTGACAGTACATACGAAACGAACATTTCGGCTTGCTTCGAATTCTTGCTTCCTCGCACAACAGCAATACCATACGATGCTTTCACGTTCTTGCCGACAGGAATACTGATTGCCAAAACTGATTTTCTAGCAATCAGCGCGTCTGTTGCATACACGATTGCGGCATCGGCGTCTCCTGTTGACACCGCATTGAGCGTGGCCGCTGCGTCGATACCGCGTGAAATTTTTGACTCGGGTGTGGCTACGCCATACCGCGACAGCACCGTTGCCGCATACGACCCGCATGGTGCAGCCTTTGCACACAGCGAAATGACCGAGGCCTTCGGCAAATCTGCGACCGATGAGATACGCAACGGGTTGCCTGGCTTCACGACCAACTGCATCGAGTTTCTTGCGAACATTTTTGGTCGCTTCGTTACATTGCCCGTGGCAAGTAATTTGTCGATACTCGTTACGTCTGCTGCAGCAAAGACATCAGTTGGTGCACCAGATTGAATTTGTGAAACCAAACTGGCTGAGGACGCGAAATTGAACCGGATCTTGATCGACGGATTAGTCCTTTCGAACTGTTTCCCGATCTCGGTATAAGCCTTGGACAGTGAAGCAGCAGCTGAAACCGTGATGGTGATCCTCTTCGTTTGAATTTGTTCCGCACGAACTGGAGCACCCACTCCAACGACGACAGCAAGAACGACTATTAGCGATCTCAATCTGGCTAAAATAGTCACAGTGAGACTATATACGCCGTCCGTACTTGACCATGTAGTCCTCAGGCTTGTCTGCGAAAAGTCCCAGCATGGATTTGCCATTTCCAAAGAAATCAACGCCGACGATTCTCTCGTCACCGTCATGAAGGTGCGCCGCCCCCTGGTGTATCGATCGCTCAACAGTCTGGAAGCCGCTGGGCTCATCAAGCCATCAAAGACTGAAGCCGGCGATCAAGGCTCTGAACGCACGGTGTATTCATCAACCGCACGCGGCAAGGCGACTTCAGAAGAATGGTTAGACAGCATTGTTGAACATCCGAGAGATGCCCGCATTGAGCTGTTGGCAAAGTTCGTACTTCGAAGCCGCGCGAACATGTCCAATAGAGGTCTGGCAAAACGCCAACGCGAAATCTTTTCTGTCTTTGCTCAGGAGTTTGAGGCGAAGGAAAGAGTGGCTGAGCCGAATACCAAACTGGTTGCACGTTGGCGATACGAATCCATCCACGCCATGATCCGCTTGCTCGATTCGGTGATTGATGGTTGATTGCCTAGAGTTTGAACAAAGGAGAAGCACATGATTCATCAAGTAATTGAGAAATGGCATCTACATATGAAGGGCCAACTTCCTGGCGGCCTTGATGAACTACTTGACGACAACGTGGTGTTCATCTCTCCAATTGTGTTTACCCCACAAGAAGGAAAAGCAATCACCAAGCTGTACTTGCAGGCTGCCGGACAAACGCTGCCGGGGGAAAAGAAAACGTCAGGCTCACCTACCAATGACGACAAGACTTTCCGCTATATCAAAGAAGTTCTCAGTGGCAGCACGGCAGTATTGGAGTTCGAAACCTATGTCGAAGGTAAATATGTGAACGGAATTGACATGATTACCTGCAACGAGCAAGGAAAAATCACTGAATTCAAAGTAATGATTCGTCCTCTGCAAGCAATCAATCTTGTGCACAAGCAAATGGGCGAAATGCTCGAACGCATGAAGCCATAGCGAAGTAGTCTTGCCCTATGAGTTCACATGACGAAGACCACTCCAGCCACCGCATTGGTTTACTCCGCGCAATGGTGCTGGGTGCCAACGATGGCATTATTAGCACTGCATGCCTCGTTCTTGGTGTAGCTGCAGCCACAGCAGAACGCTCAACGATTCTTACTGCCGGCATGGCGGGTCTTGTTGCCGGTGCGGCAAGCATGGCACTTGGTGAATATGTCTCCGTCAGTTCGCAACGCGACTCCGAACAATCTGACATTGCCAAAGAAAAATGGGAACTGGAACATACGCCCGAAATTGAGTTGGCAGAACTTGCGGGCATTTATCGCAAGAAGGGCTTGCCGCAGGCGCTTGCCAATGAAGTTGCAGTCGAACTAACGAAGCACGATGCACTCAAGACTCACCTCGCCGAAGAGCTTGGTATTCATGAAGCAACACGCGCTCGCCCAGTGCAGGCAAGTGTTGGCTCAGCGGGATCATTTGCTGTTGGTGCGGCCATTCCACTCATTGCTGTTTCTCTCTTCACTGAAGCCATGCGCTTCACCGGCACCATTGCTGTAGTCGTGCTTACCCTTGTTGCTTTGGGCGTATCCAGTTCCAAATACGGTGGAGCAAAGCCTGCTCGGCCAGTACTGCGAGTAGTCGTAGGTGGACTTATTGCCATTGCACTCACTGTGGCTGTTGGCAAGCTATTTGGCGCTGCGGTCGCCTAAAAGCGCTTCACTGAAACTACACACACTGTTCCGATGACTAGCGAAATTGTGTCTGCATCACATTCAAGAATCGAGTCGTGAGGCCCAAGTTCAACTGTTGAATCACTGCATTGCAGCTGTGCGCTTCCGCCAACTGCAACAACAATGCTGGCGCCGAGTAGACGACCGGATTCTGAAACAATCGCCATGTCGCCATCAGCTTCTTTTCTTCGAATC
>JBEGVD010000082.1:0-7256 GCA_041178585.1 Actinomycetota bacterium | reverse complement strand
ACTCCGTATCTCATTCGCCCACTCGAGTGGGGTGCAGACATCGTCGTGCATTCACTCACCAAGTTCATTGGCGGACACGGAACATCAATCGGTGGAGCAATCATCGACGGCGGTACGTTCGACTTCAGCCAGAACGACAAGTTCCCGAACTTCACCGAGCCAGATCCGTCGTATCACGGCCTTGCATATTGGCCAGCACTTGGTGCAGGTTCGTACATCATCAAGGCACGCGTGCAAATGTTGCGCGACCTCGGCATGGCAACAACTCCAGACAACGCATTCAACTTCTTGCAAGGACTTGAAACATTGTCGTTGCGCATGGAACGCCACTGGGCGAACGCACAAAAGGTTGGCGAGTTCTTAGCCAAGCATCCACAAGTTGAAGAAGTGTTCTATGCAGGTTTGAAGACCAGCAAGTGGCACGACCGCGCAGTGAAGTACGGCAAGGGCAAGGGCTTCGGTTCAGTGCTTGCGTTCAACATCAAGGGCGGCGTTGAAGCCGGTCAGAAGTTTGTTGCAGGCCTCAAGTTGCATAGTCACGTTGCCAACATTGGCGACGTGCGCAGCTTGGTCATTCACCCAGCATCAACAACTCACAGCCAGCTTTCACCAGAAGAGCAGAAGTCAACCGGTGTGTTTCCAGGTCTCGTGCGTTTGTCGGTTGGTCTCGAGACCATCGACGACATCCTCGCCGACTTGGAAGCCGGTTTCGCTGCAGCGAAGTAATGTTGTTGCCGCATGGCGGTTACCACTCAAGTCACTCACGACGAACTGATCATCACGCTCACAGGTATTGATGCTCTGTGGGCGCTTAAGCGCAAGCTGGTGGTCAGTCGGTCGATCATTACTTCGGCCAAGGTGTTCGATCGCAAGGCGACCATTCGCCTTCTGAGGCTGCGGTTGTGGGGTAGTTATCTGCCTGGGGTGGTCTGTGCGGGCACATTTTCGGTAAGCAAAAAGGTCGGGCTTCCTTCGGGCAGTCGCGCTTTCATGTCGGTTTATCGGGCCAAACAGGTTCTGGTGGTGACGACGTCGGGCAAGCCAGCGATTATTGGGGTCGAAACACCTCAGCCCGAGGCATTTGCTGCGGCGCTTTCGGCGTAACTGTTTACCTGTCGTTCACCTAAACCTCACCTCCAAATAACCCTTCACTGACAGACTTCGGGCGTGTCAATCGCCCCGCCAATCAAGCGTGAAATGCATGTGGTGCATAGTCGGGGCGACAAAGTGTTTCGCGGCATCGTTAGTGCAGGTGCGCTGACGTCGTTGATCTTGCTTGGTTTGATCGGCGTGTTTTTACTTGCGCGCGGAATTGAAGTATTCAGCACTTCAGGATTCAAGTTTCTTACAGGTTCAAATTGGGTAGCAGGAAGTGAAGATGGAGTAATTCCGAACGACTTCTCGATTGGGCCAATGATTGTTGGAACCGCAATTGTTTCCTTGATTGCGATGTTGTTCGCTGTTCCAATGTCGATGGCTGGCGCGTTGTACTTGGAGTTTTATGCTCCGCAAAAAGTTCGCCGAGTACTCATTGCACTGCTCGACCTCGCTGCTGCAATTCCATCGCTCATTTTCGGTTTGTGGGGCGTGCAGGTGTTCACCAGCTTCGGAGAACGTTGGGCATATTTCTTGTCCGACCGACTCGGCTGGTTCCCGTTGTTTAACACTATTTCTGACAACTTTGGTCGTAGCCCATTCGTCGCCGGATGCGTGCTCGCCTCGTTAGTTGTGCCAATTACCACTTCGGTAGCGCGCGAAGTGTATTCACGCACTCCACGCGAGTTGGTTGACACATGTTTCGCTCTCGGCGGAACGAAGTGGGGTGCAATTCGCACTGTGGTTATTCCATTTGGAAAGAGTGGTGTCGTTGGTGGTGCCATGCTTGGTCTTGGTCGTGCGCTTGGTGAAACCATCGCGGTGTATCTCTTGCTCAATATCAATTTCCGATACACCTTTAAAATTTTGGAGTCAGAAGGCGGCAACGTTGCTTCATTAATTGCAACAAAGTTTGGTGAAGCAACGCCAGATGAAATTAAGGCTCTTGTAGCTGCAGGCTTCGTGCTCTTTATCCTCACGCTCACCGTCAACATGATTGCTTCATCAATTGTCACAAGGTCAACAAAGGGTGCCCCAGCATGAACATGCAGGCAACTCCAACGCGTCCGTGGGAAAGAGAGAAGTCAGCGCGCAGGATCAGCAGCCTGACTTTGTTGCTTGGCGCAGTAATCGCCTATGTCGTGGTGCTCTTCACGGGGTTTGCTGGTCCTGATGGATGGGCAGTTGTGTTGTTTGCACTTGCTGCAACTTTCACTCTTGTCCGCAATCGTCGCTTAAGCGTTAAAGAGCGCAAAGACTCTCGTGCACGTTTGATTATTGCTGCTGCATCAGTGATCGCATTTGCACCCTGGATCTCCATTTTTGTCAGCGTGTTGTTCAAGGGTGTTAAGGGATTGCGACCAAATTTCGTTGTCTCCGATATGCGAACGACAACCCCAGATGACTTCCTCGACATGGGTGGTGCGGCACACGCAATTGTGGGCTCGTTACTGATGGTGCTCATTGCAACAGTGATCACACTTCCGTTGGGAATTCTGAGTGGTTTGTACATCACCGAAGTGCGTGGACGTTTTAGTGGTGTAGTTCGAGTAGTTATTCAGTCAATGAGCGGTGTTCCGTCCATTGTTGCTGGGCTTTTCATTTACACAACGTTCGTGGATGCAACCGGAACTTTTAGTGCACTAGCCGGCGCTCTAGCACTCGGCATTCTTATGCTGCCAACTGTCGCTCGAACCTCTGAAGAAGTGCTCAAGCTCGTTCCTGACGATTTGCGCTCTGCGGGATATGCCCTTGGTGCACGTCAGTGGCGAAGCACCCTCATCGTCGTTTTGCCAACTGTGCGCAGTGGTTTGATTACTGCAGGCTTGTTAGGTGTGGCGCGCGTAATTGGTGAGACTGCACCATTGTTGGCAACGGCACTGTCGAATACTTCGTTCGTGTTCAATCCGGTAAGTGGACCAATCGGTTCGCTCCCGATGTACATCTTCGGCATGTTGCAGATTGGAACCGAGAATTCCATCAATCGTGCGTGGACAGGTGCACTCGTTCTCCTCATTGTGGTGTTCGGCTTGTTCACTTTGGCTCGATATGTGGCTGGCAAGGACAAGCGTTAACCATGGAACAAGTAGATATCTCTGTACGTAGTGAACAAAAGGGAACTCCAATGACTGATACAACATCAAATACTGCAGTACTCGATACCGACTTTGCCGGTTTAGAAACTCGCGATGCTCATGCATGGTTCGGAAATCACCATGCGCTTGCGGGAGTTTCATTGCAGTTTCCTGCACGCAGTGTCACGGGTCTCATTGGTCCATCAGGCTGCGGAAAGTCAACGTATCTTCGACTACTCAACCGCATGCATGAGTTCATTCCGAGTGCAGCGATGGCTGGTGAAGTGCGTCTGCATGGTCAAGACATCTATGCCCGCGAAGTAGACCCAGCCGCGATGCGATTGAAGATCGGCATGGTGTTTCAGAAGCCAAACCCATTTCCTGCAATGACTATTCGTGAAAACGTGCTTTCGGGTCTCAAGCTTGCGCACATCAAGGTGGACGATGAGGAAGCACTCATGGAAAAGTGCCTTACTCGTGCTGGTTTGTGGAAAGAAGTAAAAGATCGTTTAGATGCAAGCGGTGGTTCGCTTTCTGGTGGCCAGCAGCAGCGTTTATGCATCGCCCGTTCACTTGCCGTTGAGCCAGAAGTTCTGTTGATGGACGAACCGTGCTCGGCTCTCGACCCAGGCAGCACGCTGCGCATTGAAGAAACCATCAAGGAATTGGCCGAAAAAATTACCGTGGTGATCGTGACCCACAACATGCAACAAGCAAGCCGTGTCAGCGATTACTGCGCGTTTTTCCTAACCGACGGTGGTCCTGGTTATTTGGTTGAGGCTGATAAGACGCGAAAGATGTTCACCACACCAACCGACTCCCGCACGGCAGATTACGTGCAGGGCAAGTTCGGCTGATCGTTCACCAACAGTTCACTTACTGTTAGGCGCAGGTCAACTCAGGCGATATCTGGTTGTAAGCCCACCTTTGTACGGTCTTGATTGTCAGAAGACCCAAACAAAGGATCAAACACACATGCGAAATATTCGTAAAGTTGTTGCAGCAATCGGCGTTTCAGTCGTTGCATCACTTGCAACTTCATCGGTAGCACTTGCAGAAAGCGCAAGTGGTTCGGGTGCAACATTCCCACAGAACTTCCTCGCAAACGCGACAGTGAACTACAACGCAAAAACTGGTGACAACGTCACCTACGCAAACCCAGGTGGCGGTTCAACCAAAGGTAAGTCAGACTTCAAAGCCAACCTCACCGATTTCGGTGGTTCAGACTCTGCAGTAACTGCTGCTCAGGCTGCATCATTCGACTGGGTGTACGTGCCTTACGTCGGTGGTGCAATTTCAGTTGCTTACCGTCTTGACGAAATCAAGGGTGCAACGCTTTCACTTAGCTCAGCAACAGTGAACGGAATTTTCACTGGTTTGATCACCAAGTGGAATGACTCGAACATTGCTGCTGACATGCGCGCTAATCCAGCATGGTCAAACAGCCAGAAGAAGAGCGACTTGAAGGGTGCTCAGGCACAGTGGCAGCCAGTGGGTCCATTCGCTGCTCAAGTAACCGTGTCGCTGATCCCATCAACACTCAAGTCCGTAAAGGGCAAAAAGGTTGAAGTTGTTGATGCAACAGCTAAAAAGACAATTGGAACCGCAACAGTTGGTACAAAAGGCGAATTGGCAGTGAACGTAAGGGGCTTGAATGACAAGTCAACTTACGACGTAAAAGTCAATGGCAAGACCATCGCCAAGTACAAGCGCGTGAGCGTTACCTTGCCAGACAAGGACATCACTGTTGTGTACCGCTCAGACGGATCGGGAACCACCAACAACTTCACGAACTTCTTGAGGGAATACGCGAACAACGCATGGACAACAAACGACTCATTCACCACAGCAATGCCAGGTGGATCTGCAAAGGTTGCCTCGTACGGTAGTCGCTTCCAGGGTCAAAGCGGTTCGGCAAACGTGTCGAACTACATCGCAGACAACAACGGAACCATCGGATTCACCGAAGTTTCATTTGTTACCGACTCAGCTCGCGCAGCAAAGGGCATGCAGTCAGCACTCATCAAGAATGCTGCCGGCATCTACACCGCACCAACGGCAGCATCAGCTGCTTCCATGATCGGTGGAGCAAAAATTGATGAAAAGGGTTTCGTGACCTTCGACTACAAGCAAGCAAGCAACAAGACTGCATACCCAATCGTTGCAATTACCTACTTGCTTGGAAAGACAGCAAAGAGCGCAAAGAATGCACTTGTTGCAGACTTCGCAAAGTGGATGATCAACGATTACGGCCCAACCGCAGCAGATGCTCTTGGTTATGCACCCCTCGCAGGAGCAATCAAAACTGCAGCGCTTGCACAGGCAGCAAAAATCAATAGCAAGTAATTCGGTCGCCTGACCAAATCCTTGTTGAGAAGCCCCGGCCGAAAGGTCGGGGCTTCTTGCATGTATGACTACTTGTCGTCGTCGCCTTGTTGTTCGCGCAAGAACTTTTCAAATTCTTCCGCAAGTGCGTCGGCTGAAGGAAGTTCCGATTCGGTGCGACGGTCGAACTCGTCTTCAAGCATGGTGAGGTAGCTGACGGTTTGGTCGTCGCCTTCTACTGCGGCGTCGTGCAGTTCTTCCCAACGTTGAATCTCTTCGTACATTTCGCCGTGGCTGGTGGGAATTCCCAACACGTGTTCGAGCTGTCGCAATAGCGCTGCGGAAGACTTCGGGTGTTGGGCGTTGGTCAAATAATGAGGCACGCCAACTCGTAATGAAACGCCTGCAATTCCTTCGCGCTCGAGTCGTTCTTGAATCACCCCAACAACACCGGTTGGTCCTTGATATTGCGGACGCGACAACCCAAGTCGGCGGGCGAGCGATTGATTGCTGCTGCTGCCCACCACTTGTGGGGAGCGTGTGTGTGGAACACCTTCGGCAGCAGCGCCAACGGTGACCACCACTTCGCAACCAAGCTGTGTTGCACATTCCACGATGCAGTCCGCAAATACACCCCAGTGCAGGTGAGGCTCCACGCCAGACAAGATGACCAAGTCGCGAGAACCCTCGGGGAAGCGCGCAATCAGGAAGTCATTTTCGGGCCAGCGAATCAGTCGTTCGCCGTCTTCGTCAATAAATGTTTCAGGGCGCTCTTGGGTGAAATCGAAAAACGGGTCTGGGTCAACTGAAGCCACCACGGTCACTGCTCGGTCTTGGATTGCCCACTCCAGCGCGCCTGTAGCCACGCCACACACGTCGAACCAGCCTCGAAGCGCAACCACCAAAACAGGGTTACGCAGCGTTCCTACGGCCTCCCAGTCGGCGTCTAAGACGTCTTCGACGTTCATGCCAGAACCAGGATTGTTTTCGTTTCTGCCAACTCCACTGTGTAAGCATGGCAGGCGTGACCACGCATCAAAACCCCCAGAACCGTGTTTCTGCACGCCTTGCAGCCATCGCCGAATCGGCCACTCTTGCCGTTGACGCAAAGGCTAAAGCGCTGAAGGCAAAGGGTGAAAACGTCATTGGTTTCGGTGCCGGCGAGCCAGGCTTTCCAACTCCTGAACGCATTGTTGAAGCGGCAGTACGCGCAGCGCGCGACCCAAAGTTTCATCGCTATACGCCTGCAGCCGGGTTGCCAGAGTTGCGCGAAGCAATTGCGGTGAAAACAAAACGCGATAGTGGATTCTCGGTAGACGCGTCGCAAGTGTTAGTGACAGTCGGTGGTAAGTACGCCGTGTTCGTTGCCTTCGCCGCGTTGTGCGATCCGGGCGACGAAGTAATTGTTCCCGCTCCGTATTGGACAACGTACCCAGAAGCAGTTTCGTTGGCTGGCGGTGTTTCGGTTGTGGTTGACACCACAGAAGAAACCGAATTCAAAGTGACTGTTGAGCAGCTTGAAAAAGCTCGCACGCCACGCACGAAAGTGTTGTTGTTCGTTTCGCCAGATAACCCAAGCGGTGCGGTGTATTCGCCTGAAGAAACCATTGCCATTGGCAAGTGGGCAGTACAGCACGGCATTTGGGTCGTGACTGACGAAATTTACGAACATCTCACTTATGGCAAGCACAAGTTTTCGAGCATGCCAACACTCGTTCCTGAAATTGCCGACAAGTGCATCATCGTGAACGGCGTTGCAAA
>JBEGVD010000081.1:0-4456 GCA_041178585.1 Actinomycetota bacterium | reverse complement strand
GTGGGAATTGAACCCACGACCTACCGCTTACAAGGCGGTTGCTCTGCCCCTGAGCTAACCCGGCGTATTCATTGAGCGCCTCAATGATACGGGCGTTTGGCTATTTCGTTGTGCGCGCCCTTACAACTTCATATGTGGCTAATGCTGCCGCTGCCGACACATTTAGTGACGACAAGGCTCCCAGCATCGGAATACTGACCAATAGATCACAGCGTTCGCGAACTAAACGTGACAATCCTGGACCTTCTGCACCAAGTACCAAGCACACCGACTCGGTTGCAAGGGATCCCATTTCAAAAATGTTCTTGTCCGCGGAGTCATGCAGACCAATAATCCAAACTCCGGCATCTTTGAGTTGTTTGAGAGCCGTCGGTAGTCCGCCGACAATGCACATGGGAACATACTCGGCTGCACCTGCTGCAGATTTTGCTGCGGTAGGAGTGATGTGCACTGCGCGATGTCGTGGAAGCACGACTGCATCAACACCAGCACCATCGCACGAGCGCAAAATTGCGCCAAGGTTGCCCGGGTCAGTAACGCCATCAATTGCAACAAAGAACGGTTTGCGAGATGGTGAAGCATTTTTCAAAATGTCACCAATTTCTACTTCAGGGATTCCTGCTGCAGTCGCAATGATTCCTTGTGGTGCTTCACTTCGCGCTTCGCGTTCAATTTCTTTGCGCGGTACATAACGAACTGGAACTCGTTGATCATTTGCCAATTCAATAATGTCGTCAATGATGTCGTTTTTATCAAGGTCGTTTGAAATCAAGATTTCATACGCTTTGCGTTTGCGCGCAATGAGCAGCTCGCGAACTGCTTGACGGCCTTCTACCTGAGAGCCACCAAGGCTGTGCTTGTCTGGGCGTGGCGCACGCGGGCCATCGTGTTCACGTGCAGCAGGCTTACCTCCACGGTGCTTTTTCGTTCCTCGTGGTGCCCCACGCGATGGTCCTCGACCACCTCCTGTGCTTCGCGGTTTCATGCCTGCGTCCTTTCAATAACTGCAACTGCCCAGCAGGCAATTCCTTCTTCTCGACCTAATGCTCCGAGCCCTTCAGCGCGCCGACCTTTTACCGTGATCGTCGCGCCAGCGGCATCAGACAATAACTTCTGCATCGCTTCACGATGCGGAGCGATCTTTGGCTTCTCGCACACAATGCTGCAATCGACATTGCCTATCTCATAGCCAGCGTCACGCACAATCTTGGCTACGTGAGCGAGCAACGTGAGCGAATTTGCTCCGGCCCACTGTGGATCGGTGTCAGGGAAATGCATTCCAATATCGCCAAGTGACGCTGCGCCAAGCAATGCGTCCGCAGCCGCATGTGCAATGACATCTGCATCGCTATGGCCTGCAAGTGGTTTCTCGTTCGGAAATTTCACTCCACCTAACACCAACACACGATCACTCGGGCCATCAACAAAACGATGAATGTCGAAACCTTGTCCTACGCGCGTTCGTATCGTCATGATGTGCTCCTATGCCTCTGTGTGCGCCATTGCACGCGCCCACTCAAGATCCTCTGGTGCAGTGAGTTTGCGATTCATCGCTTCACCAGCGACAACGACGACTTGCTTTCCCATCGCCTCTACCAGTGTCGCATCATCTGTTCCTTCAGGTGATGATGCGTGCGCTGAACGCAGTACCGACGCTCGAAAAGCCTGTGGTGTTTGTACCGCAACAAGCGACGATCGATCAGGAGTCGCAACAACAATGTTTTGCGAACTCACTTGCTTAATGGTGTCTGTTACTGGCAAAGCAGGAATGGCTCCATCGGCACCAGCATGAACTTGCATGATGACTTCGCGGTACAAGTGTGCACTCGCAAATGGTCGAGCAGCGTCGTGCACACAGATGATGGTGGCTTCTGCAGGGACGGCAGCAAGTCCGCAGCGCACCGATTCACTTCGTGTCTCGCCACCAGCAACACCACCTTCGCGTTCTGCATCGGCAGCTGGAAGCACGACTACTACCCCTGCGCTTGAACTGCCAGCTGTTTCTACCGACCAATCCAAAACCCGGCGATCGCCAAGCATCGAAAACTGTTTCGGACCACCAAATCGAGCGCCAGAGCCTGCAGCAACCACAATTGTCCAAACAATTTCATTGGGCGCTGTTGTCACGTTCATTTAGGGTAGTACCGTCATAGTTCGCATGACACACGAAGAGATTCTTGCAAGTACCTCATTTTTTGCAGACACCCCAACAAGTGCGCTTTCGCTGATTTGCGCTCAAGCAAAGACGCAAAGCCTTCAGCGCGGCGATGTTTTGTTCAACGAAGGAGATGCTCCTGACGCGTTGTTCGTCGTGCTCAGTGGACGCATCGCCATTGCTATCGGCAACAAACCGCTCGACAGCCGCGAGAGCATGCTTGCACTCATGGAGTCGGGAGACTTGTTTGGCGAACTAGGCATGCTCGACGAAGGACCTCGCAGCGCAATGGCACGCGCCATTGAACAAAGCTCTGTCCTGCGCATTCCGTATGCACCCGTGCGCGAACAAATGCAAGCAAACCCAACCATGTTGTGGGGAGTCATCAAATTGCTCGCCACCCGGTTGCGCACCATGGACGAGGTACTCGCCGACAGCGTGTTTCTCGACGTCACTGGTCGAACAGCAAAGCGCTTGCTTGAACTATCAAGTGGAAATAATGAATTCGTTTTACCAGTTACTCAAGAAGAACTTGCCGGAATGGTGGGTGCCTCACGTGAGCGCGTGAATAAGGCCATCGCAAGTTTCATTCGTCTTGGATGGTTGGAACAACACGATCGCCGTTACAAAATATTGATGCGCGATCGAATGGAAATTCGCGCTAGCTAATTATTCTGCAAGCAGCCATTCCTGGGTGCGAGCAAAAGCATCAGCGGCATCTTCAGCCCGATGTGCTGGACGTGTTGCATCATGTGCAAAGCCGTGTACCGCGTGCGGATATTCACACACCGTTACTCCACTTTCAAAAAGTTCTGTCACTTGTTCAGGTGGCGTATACGGGTCTTGTGCACCAATGATTGCCAGCACTCGTTCTGGATAACCCGAGTACAAATATTCCATCGGGTCGCCTTGAGTTGCGCTCTGCCATCCCTCGGGCACGTGAATCATTCCGTAGAACGAGGAAATCTTTGCAAAGCGATCACTTCGTGCTGCCTTAAAGCAGTACATGCCACCCATACAAAATCCGATGAGTCCAACACGATCAACCGAGAGTGCATCGGCGGCTTCAGTGAGATCGCGCAGGTGAACGCTGTCGTCCAGCTTCGCCATTTCGGCAAAGCGCTCGCTCACATCTGCTGACAACTCTTTGCCTGGAAATGGCTCAACGGCAATCACTGCCATCTGCCATTCGTTTGCCAATCGAGAAACCAAGTCAGAAAACAATGGGCGAAGTCCAAAAATATCTGGCGCAATCACCAACCCCATTTTTGGATTTGCTACCGATGTATCAATTTCTGCTGGTGTCCCTGACGGCAAAGTAATGCGCATAACCCAATACTGACAGGGTTTTTCCAAAGCGGTGAGACTTTCGGTGAGTGATCTGGTGAGGACAGCAGTGATGGTCATTTCACATGCTCCTGTGCATGACCACAACTCGACCAACACATCAACGTCCATCACTCACCCACCCAGCAGGTTCAGCGCCTCTTGTACGCAAACTCGTTACTGAATGGGGAACTATCTCCGCCCAGCCGCGCACGCTGCGATTGGTCAATCGATGGGACCTCCCAGGAGGCCCAATCAACCACCTTGACGAAGTGCTCCTTCGCGCCGGATACGGGATTGACACCAGTTACGAGAATTGCGATGCATTCCTTTTTGCGCTCGTGAAACGTGCGGCTCACGATGAACTTGCTGCTCGCATCGTGTTGCAACGAATCCTTCCCCCACTCATTGCAATTGCCGGACGTCGAGGACACATTGTGAACGGCGGGTTCAACGCAGCGTTCAACGAAATTCTTGGACAGGCGTGGATCCTGATCCGCCAATACCCCGTTGATCGCCGACCTGCAAAAATCGCATCAAACCTGGTTCGTGATACCGAATACTTTGCATTCGTTCGCAATGCTCGACTTAAGCGTTTAGAAGTTGAGAGCTGGACCGATGATGCTGACGAAAAGTTTGTCGCTGAAGAAGACGACACCATTGAACCCAATGTTGAACTTGCACAAGTCATTCACGATGCGGTGAAACGCGGTATTCGCACCGCTCCACTTCAGCTAATCATGCGCTTAAGTAGCGGCGAAACCGTGGAAGACATTGCAGCAGAAGCGGGTGTGTGCGTACGCACGGTACGCACTTGGCGTCGCAAGGCAATTATCGAGTTGCGTGAACGAACGCAGTGTGCGGCGTAAGTTTTGCCGTACGTAAGCGCAACGAATTGCTCACTACAAACACGCTAGAAAACGCCATAGCCAAACCTGCCCACATTGGGTTCATGTACCCGAGTGCAGCAAGCGG
>JBEGVD010000080.1:0-4034 GCA_041178585.1 Actinomycetota bacterium | reverse complement strand
CACCATGCTGCAACATGCACTCGTCACCTTCACGGCAGTATTTTTGGCCGAGCTTCCAGACAAAACGATGTTTGCAACGTTGTTGCTCTCCACGCACTTCCGGCGCAGACTTCCCGTGTGGATCGGAGTTACTGCTGGCTACTTGTTTCATGTGATCGTTGCCGTAATTTTCGGATCAGCTCTGTCTCAATTGCCAGAGCAGCCCATTCAATTGCTCGTCGCAGCGCTGTTCATTGTTGGCGGAGTAATGACGTGGCGTGCGGGAAAAGATGACGAAGAAGAGTCGACAGACAAGTGGTCAACCAGCATGTCGAACACACGTGTTGCATGGACAGCCGCGTCGGTCATTTTGGTCGCTGAGTTTGGAGATCTCACTCAACTAGCCACCGCTGGTTTTGCTGCTCGATTTGGCGACCCAATTGCTGTTGCATGCGGAGCAGCACTTGCGCTTTCCTGTGTGTCCGGCCTTGCTGTACTTACCGGTTCGTGGTTGACAACAAAAGTTCCTCTACGCGTAATTCAGCGCACTGCAGCAGTGTTGTTTTTGGTAATCGGTGCTGCAACCTTTGTAACTGCACTGGCTTAGTTTTTGTTTGCTGACCACTTCGATTGACCGAAGCGGTAGCCAACACTGCGCACAGTTTGAATGAGGTTGGCGTGCTCTTCGCCAAGCTTTGCGCGCAAGCGTCGGATGTGCACGTCTACTGTGCGTGCGCCACCGAAGTATTCGTATCCCCATACTCGCGACAACAACGTTTCACGTGAGAACACTTTGCCGGGGTTCTGAGCCAAGAATTTCAGCAATTCGTATTCCATGAAGGTGAGATCGAGTGGATGGCCACCAAATGATGCTTGGTATGTTTCAACGTTTAAGACAAGCCCGCTGTATTCCACAAGTGATTCGCGGTTGCCCTTAATTTCGAACCAGAACAAGTGGCGTAAGCGCGCCTCGAGTTCGCGAGAGTGAAATGGCGCCAAGCAGAAGTCGTCATACAGGTCGTCGCGTAAGTCCAGATCTTGAAGTTGACTGCCGTTGACAAGCACCAAAATTCGTTCAACGGGTACATCGCGCTTACGCAACGAACGGCACAACGACCAACCACCTTCTGGATCTTCGTCGCACATGATGATTGCTCCCGACCAACCCTCAGCCGGTGAGCACTTTGCGGCTTCCTCGGCAGATGCAACCGCTTTCCAGCGAAATCCAGCCAAATCGAGCGTGCGCGCAAGATCGACTGGGGCGGGCGATGGGAACACCGCAAGCATTTGGGTAGGACGGTCGCTGGTCATAACGGTAATTAGATGGACTTGAGGTAGCGGCCGAGTTCGTATTCGCTGATGTGGGTTTTGTACGAGCGCCACTCTGCACGTTTGTTACGCAAGAACCATTCGAAAATGTGATCGCCTAATGCGTCGGCAACAAGCGATGAGTTTTCCATGACGCGGAGCGCTTCTGAAAGTGACTGCGGTAATTGTTGGATTCCCATTTTTTCAAGTGCAGCATCGTCCATTTCAAACAAGTTTGCGTCTGCTTCGGCAGGAAGTTTGTAACCCTGTTCGATGCCGCGCATACCTGCAGCCAAGATGACCGAAAACGCGAGGTATGGGTTGCATGCTGGGTCCGGTGAACGATATTCAATGCGCGTTGCCGAATCGCTTCCGCGTTTTGGAATTGGCACGCGAATGAGTCCGCTGCGGTTATTGCGTGCCCACGAAATATGAACTGGTGCTTCAAAGCCAGGAACCAGTCGCTTGTACGAGTTGATGGTCTGGTTGGTAACGGCAGTAATTTCTGCTGCGTGGTGAAGTAGCCCAGCCATGAAACTTTTTGCCGTTGGCGACAAGTTGTATGGGTCGTCTGCACTGTGGAAAGCATTGTTCTCACCTTCAAACAAGGAAAGGTGTAAGTGCATTCCAGAACCTTGAATGGTTTCAAGCGGTTTTGGCATGAACGTTGCATGCACGTCATGAAGTGCGGCAATTTCCTTCACGACAAAACGGAATGTCATCACGCTGTCGGCCATGGTGAGCGCGTCGGTATGACGAAGATCAATTTCGTGTTGGCTTGGCGCATCTTCGTGGAAGCTGTATTCCACAGGAATGCTCATGGTCTCGAGCGTGCGAATGGTTTCCTTGCGCAATGAACTGGCAATGTCGGTGCTCGTTAAGTCGAAGAATCCACCTTGGTCGAGCAACACCGGTTTGTTTGAGCCATCAGGTGGAGCGAAATAGAAGTACTCAATGTCTGGAGCAATGTAGAACGAGTAACCCTTGTCGCGCGCTGCGCTTAAGTTGCGACGCAATACTTGGCGTGGGTCGCCATCGAATGCAGTGCCATCAAGTTTTGCAATGTCGCAGAACACGCGTGCTTCTGCGCCTTTTGAGTCTGCCCATGGAAGCACTTCAAACGTGTTTGCGTCGGGAATTGCGAGCACGTCACTTTCCTGCACACGGCTGAAGCCATCGATGGATGAACCATCAAAGCTCATTCCGTCATTCAGTGCATTTTCCATTTCAGCCGGGCTGATGGCAAACGACTTCAGATTTCCGAGAACATCGGTAAACCACAGTCGAACCAACCGAATACCACGCTCTTCAACGGTGCGGAGTACGTAGTCACGCTGGTGTTCGTGCAGGGTGGACATCTCTACAGTCTGCCTCCATAAATAAACAACGGCACCGAGGAACCGGATCCTCGGTGCCGTTGAGGCTTATTTCCGCCTTACGGGCGAATTACTTCTTTTTCTTTTTGGCTGCAACCTTGGTCTTTGTTGGGGCCTTCTTTTTCACGGTCTTCTTCGGAGCCTTGGTGCTTGCAGTTGGTGCCTTCGCGGCTCCACATACCGTTTCCATAATCAGGCGTGTCACCACGTATGGATCAACGTTTGCGTTTGGACGACGGTCTTCTGCATAACCCTTGCCATCACGAGCGACTTGCCAAGGAATACGCACTGATGCACCACGGTTCGACACGCCATAGCTGAACTTGTCCCAAGGCGCAGTTTCATGCTTTCCAGTGAGGCGGCTTTGAATGTCATCGCCGTAGTTGTTGACGTGTTCCATCACGCGTGAACCAAGTGCATCACATGCTGCTTCAATAGCTGCGTAACTTCCACGCATTGCCTTCGTTGAGAAGTTGGTGTGTGCACCCGCTCCGTTCCAGTCACCCTTTTGTGGCTTCGCTGCATAGGAGATGACCACATCGTGATCTTCTGCAATGCGATCGAGCAACCAGCGAGCAACGATCATGTGGTCACTTACGGTCAGTGCGTCTGCTGCACCAATTTGAAACTCCCACTGACCGGGCATTACTTCAGCGTTTGTTCCTTCAATCATGAGACCTGCTTCGATGCATGCCCATGTGTGCTCTTCAATAATTTGGCGACCCATTACACGGCCGGCACCAACGCCGCAGTAGTAAGGACCTTGCGGTGCAGGTTCGCCACCGGCTTCTGGGAATCCGTACGGACGACCATCAAGGCGCATCATGGTGTATTCCTGTTCGATGCCGTAGATCATTCCGTGCGCTGCAAACTTTTTTGAAACTTCGGCACACACTGAACGAGTGTTGGTTGGGTGTGGCTTTTCAGTTTGAGCAAGCATTACTTCGCACAACACCAAAATGTTTTTGCCGCCACGAATTGGGTCTGGACAAGTAAACACTGGCTTCAACATGCAGTCTGATGCGTCACCAGTTGCTTGTTCGGTTGATGAACCATCGAAACCCCAAATTGGAGGAGTCTTTACGCTGTTCGCAAGAATCTTGGTCTTCGAACGCAGCATTGGAGTTGGCTTATGGCCGTCGATCCAGATGTATTCCGCTTGATATGGCATGTCATTTCCTTCCGGTTGTGAATTCGGGCCATAACCCCGAATTCGGGTACGGAGTCATTCTCCAACATGGGGATTTCGTCCCCGTTGCCCAAATGTGAACGCTTTGTGAAGTTGTAGACCCCTAGCCTGAAGTTGTGGCGGTAGCGACTCAACACGTGCGGGTGGGATTAGCCCAGTTCAACCCCGTAGTTGGCGATATT
>JBEGVD010000079.1:0-3061 GCA_041178585.1 Actinomycetota bacterium | reverse complement strand
TCGGCAAGAACACATGGCAAATTGGTCACCAGGTTGCAGTGGGCGAGCGCGACAGCAACGTGCGCCTATTCACCGTTGCGCTAGGTGGCGATTACGCACGCATGCGTGCCGAAGTTCGTCTGGTTGGCCAAGGTGCGAGTGCGCAACAAACCGCGTTGTACTTTGCTGACGGCACCCAAATGCACGACTTCCGTACCTTGCAGGTGCATGAAGCACCACGCACACACAGCGACCTCTTGTTTAAAGGCGCAGTGAAAGACACATCGAAGAGCGTGTACACGGGCCTCATCAAGATCACCGAAAACGGAACAAAAACCGAGGCATTCCAGACCAACCGCACACTGACGCTTTCGCGTGGTGCCTGGGCAGAAAGCGTGCCAAACCTCGAGATTGAAACCAACGACGTGAAGTGCAGTCACGCCAGCACCGTTGGCCCAATTGATGACGATCAGCGCTTCTATTTGGAAAGCCGCGGAGTGCCACCAGAAATTGCAGAACGCCTTGTGGTGTTTGGATTCTTTGATGAAGTAATTGATCGTCTTCCACAGTCCGAATTCCTTGCAGGCATTCGCGACAAAGTGATTGCAAAGTTGGGAGTAACCAAATGAGCGCAGTTGCCGTATGCAAGCTTTCCGAAATTGAATCGGGCAAAGTTCGCAAGTTCACCGTTGATGGCCGTGCAATTGCCGTTGTTCGCATTGACGATGCCGTGTACGCAATTGGCGATCGTTGCAGTCATGCCGATGTTTCTCTATCCGATGGCGATGTGCTGTGCGATTCAAAGGAACTCGAATGCATCAAGCATGGAAGCGCTTTCAGTCTGGTGACTGGAGTGCCGAGCACGCTTCCTGCAACGCAGCCAGTACCGGTGTACGAAGCCAGCGTGGTGAATGGTGAAGTCATGATTTCGGTAGGAGACGCAAAATGAGCACACTTGAAATTCGCGATCTGCAAGTGGCAGTTGGTGGAACACAAATTCTCAATGGCATCACGCTCACCATTAACAGTGGGGAAGTGCACGCAGTGATGGGCCCGAATGGTGCTGGCAAATCAACGTTGTCGGCCGCAATCATGGGCAAGGCTGGATATGAAATAACTGGTGGCTCAGTAACGCTCGATGGTCAAGACGTACTCGCAATGCCAACGTGGCAACGCGCTGTTGCCGGCTTGCACCTCGTCATGCAGTACCCAACCGAAGTACCTGGCGTAAAACTGAGCGAAGTCCTGAGCGAGGCCCTTATTGCTCGCCACGCAACGTTGCCAAACCTGAATAAGACCATTAACGAAGAAGCCGCTCGCATCAGTTTCGATAGCGAATTGGTGAATCGTGCAGTCAATGTGGACTTCTCGGGTGGCGAAAAGAAGCGCAACGAAACGTTGCAACTCGCAGTGTTGAAGCCAAAGATCGCCATTCTGGACGAGTTGGACTCGGGTCTTGACATTGACGCATTGCGCGACTGTGCAAAGCGTGTTGAAGACGCCACGAACGAAACCGGAATGGGCGCTTTGGTCATTACGCACTACAGCCGTTTGTTCGAAGAATTGAAGCCCGATTTCGTGCATATTTTGGCCAAGGGCCGCATTGTGAAGAGTGGCGGCCCAGAGTTGGCCGACGAACTTGAGCGCGACGGCTACGCCGCCTACGCAACTACTACGAACTAGAGACGGCGGCGGTTGCGAGTTTCTTTTCTGCTCGAATAATGCTTGAACCGGCAATCAGTGCTGAGAAACCACAAATTAAAGCGGCTCCAGAGATTGCAATCCGAACTGGAACAATTGCTCCAAGAGTTCCAGCAATACCCGTGGAAAGAAGTGTTCCACCCGTGGTGATCGAGGATGACGCTGCAAATACACGTCCGCGTTCTTCCTCGCGTGTGTGTCTCACGATAATTGGAGTGCCAAATGCGTGAAGGCCAGAGAGCCCAATTCCATTGATGCCAAATGCCAACATCGCCACATAGGCATTTGGCGAAATGCCATAAACGAACATTCCAAGGGCAGATGTAGCAGCAGAAATAATCAAACATGTCGTGTCCCGAGCATTAATTGATACTCGGCTGAGAACAAATCCAGTAATCACCATGCTGATGCCAAGGGAAGCCATTACGAGTCCATATTGAGAGGCTGAACCTTGCAAGATGTCGGTGACGAGAAATACTCCAAGCACTTCGTTCACCCCAGCAGACATATTAAAAGCCGCTAGCAGAACAATCGAAGAAACCAAGACAGGGCTACTGATCAATTGCTTGAACCCCTGCACTGATTCGCGACGTGAAAGTTTAAGTAGTCCCGGCTTCCGATCATTTTGCAGAGTGAAAGCGAACGCTCCAACGGCGAGGAAAGATACAGCATCAATAAGTAATGCAGTTGATGGGTCAAATTTTTGAACTAGAAATCCGCCAGTGGCAGATCCAATAATGATCGCAAAGGATCGATGAGTTTGAATGAATGCATATGTCCGTGAAAGTTCGTCCGATGGCACCAGATTTGGAATGAGTGCTTGCCATGCTGGACCGATGATGGTTGCACCCATGGCAAGCAAAAAAACCAGTACATAAAGAACGGCACCATGCGAAAACGCGAGACAGATGGCAACTGCAGTTTGCGCAAGAGAGACCGAAGTGATGAGGCGTTTGGTGGGGAAGCGATCGGCGACCGATCCCGAGTACGGAGCAAGCACTATTCGAGACAGTGCATACAAGGCGAAAATTGCCGAAATAGCAGTCGGACCAGACGATTTGACTTGAAATAACAAAGCGATGAGAGCGATTTCATCGCCTGCTTCAGAGATGAGGCGTGCAAGCGCAATGACACGGATGTCCCGTGGGCGTGTCACTTTGTGAATCATGGCTTACACAACCTAATTCATGGTGACAAAAACAAAGAGGGACGACCCTTTCGGGCCGTCCCTCTCAAACTACTAACTGATTACTTGATTACTTGGTAAAACCAATTGCGGTGTAATCAAGGCTGGTGAAGCCCCATGAACCCATGTTTGCAAGGTTCTTGTCCTTCGCAGTTACGTTTGGACGCTGGTAGGTGATCATTGAGTGACCCTCTT
>JBEGVD010000078.1:0-3526 GCA_041178585.1 Actinomycetota bacterium | reverse complement strand
CAGATCGAGGCTTATGTCAGTCGCGGCGGCGAAACCGCTATTCGTATTTATGAAGGCGAGCTTGAGCACTTCGCTTCGGCCCAAAGCGAGGGCGTTGGCATTCGTGTTATCAAAAATGGTCGAACGGGTTTTGCCTATGCAGGAACGCTTGACCCTGCAGCAATTGCAGAAGTGCTTGCTGATGCTCGAGACAACGTCAGTTTTGGAACACCAGATGAATTTGCAGGCCTCGCAATCCCAGACGGTGTTGCACAAATTCCACAGAAATTCTGGGACGAAGAACTTGCTGGTTACCCAACCGACAAAAAGATTGCACTGACAAAAGAACTTGAGAAGCTCACGCTCGGAATTGATGATCGAGTTCGAGTTGACGAAGCAAACTACGACGATGGTTGGGGAGAAGTTGCGGTTGCAACTACCACAGGCATTCGTGAAAGTGGTCGTGGTAACTCGTGTTACGTGTCGGTGAGCACGCTCGCAGATGACGAAGAAGAAACGCAAACCGGTTTTGGATTCTCGGTGGGTGATTCACCGAAAGACTTCAATTTGCAAAAGGCTGCTCGCGAAGCATCTGAACGCGCAACACGTTTGCTTGGTGCAATCAAGCCTCCAAGCAAGCGCACGACAGTGGTGCTCGACCCGTATGTCACTTCGCAGTTCATCAGCATTTTGTCCAGCACCTTGAATGGTGAAAACGTTGCGAAAGGCAGAAGCTTTTTTGCTGAACGGATGGGCGACCAAGTTGCTGACCCACGCTTCACATTGGTCGACGACCCAACAAACCCGCTCGCGTACACCGCAACCGATATTGATGGTGAAGGACTTGCCGCACGCCGCAATGTGTTAATTGAAAATGGCGTGTTGAAGAAGTTTGTTCATTCTTCATACAGCGCTCGCCGGATGAATACCGTCAGCACAGGAAACGCCACGCGCGGTGGCTTTGCTGGTTCACCTGGTGTTGGATGCCTGGCGATGCAATTGGTTCCGGGAACCCACACCCAAGAAGAACTGATTGCCAATGTCGATGACGGAGTGCTCATTCAAATGGTGTCCGGATTGCACAGCGGGGTGAACCCCGTTTCGGGAGATTTCTCCACGGGTGCCTCGGGGATGCTCATCAGCAACGGAACTGTCGCAGCGCCAGTGCGCGAATTCACTATTGCCAGCACGCTGCAGCGCATGTTGCTTGACATCGTGGCCATCGGTGGAGATGTCGATTGGTTGCCATCCCGAGCGCACGGAATGTCGCTGGTAATTCGGGACGTGACAATGAGTGGTACATAACCCCGCTCTGCCTGCACATAACCACGCCCTACCTGTTTGCTAATTTACTGGCGTGGCAAAAAGTACCAAAGTTGTCGGCCTTGACTGGCTGTACCGAAAAATGGATGAACACGATTACTCAAGCCTTCAGGCAGTTGCCGAAGCGTGCGACTTGAATCGTGGAAATTTGTATCGCTATTTCGCATTTGAAACGCGACCATCAATTGATCTGCTGCCAAAGTTGTGCAATGGTTTGAACGCTACGCCTTTAGAAGTTCTTACCGCACTTGGTATTCAGTTCGATTAATCGCGTTGCTTAGAACGAATTAACACTGTCGTCTCGTTTACTTGTTCGAAGCTGCGAGATGACTCATCGCATGACCACAGTTCTATAAATCCATCCAGAACATCGCTGCGCATCGGATGTGTGACGAGCTCGAGAACCCTTCGTATTTCGTCCCTCCAGTGAAAACTCAGCCTCAGGCGGCCGTTTGGCTGGGTGGTAAGACTTGGCGCAATCAGGTTCTCGGTGAGTTCGATTTCAAGTTCCATGGCGAGTGGCTCAATTTCTCAATGATTAGTCGTTGCAGATATACAACGATAACCCCAAGCACTCATAAATCTGGGGTAAACATGAGGGGTGTCGATATTCCACGCAATCGTTCTTGGACTCGTTCAGGGGCTTACTGAGTTCTTGCCGATTTCGTCAAGCGGGCACCTCATCCTTACCCCGTGGCTGTTTGGATGGAATGACTTCAGCAACCTAGAAACACAGCGTGCATTTGATGCAGCGCTGCACTTGGGAACCTTGGTCGCTGTGTTGTTCTATTTGCGAGCAGATTTAGTTCCCTATGTGCGCGAGGGCATAAAGGTCGTTGTCGTGCCTAAAAAGGCAAATGTAACCATCGGGCGACGAGCGTGGATGTTTGTTCTCTCGGCAGTCCCAGCTGGGATTGCCGGCGCTCTTGCCGAGGATTGGATTACGAAGAAGCTAGGAACTCCGGCATTGATAGCAATATCACTCATGGTGTTCGGTGTGGTGTTGGTGTGGGCCGATCGACAAACAGGAACTCGTGATTTGGACAGTTTCTCAACGCGCGACGCACTGCTGATTGGTGCTGCTCAAGTGCTCGCGCTAAACCCAGGTACGTCACGCTCGGGAATTACCATCACAGCCGCACGTAAGTTTGGTTTCTCGCGCGATGCGGCCGCGCGCGTGAGTTTTCTCATGAGTGTGCCGGTTATTGGTGGGGCAGTGCTGCTTAAAATGACCAAACTGGCAAGCGACGGAATTCCAGACGGCCTGCTTATGCCAATGATTGTGGGAATCATTTCAGCAGGAATATCTGGCTGGATTGCCATGTGGGGCATGATTCGCTTGCTTCGTTCGCGAAGCTTTACACCATTTGTGATGTATCGCTTTGTTGCCGGAATCGCCGTCCTTACTTTGCTCTCAACATCATTTCGTTAATTCGAAATAACAAGCGTTGCTTCACCTAGCGATGCAGCGCTTGCAACAGCTGGCGCCAACAGTTCGGGTACTGCAATAACAAATCCGACGTTGTTTTCTAGTGAGGACAGAACAATTCCGCGTGGCGTAATTACTTGCCCGTTGGTGATGATGTCAACAAACGTGCCGGGCGAAAGTGCGGGCATGGCAATGCGAGGAACAATCGAAACGGCGCGCATTCCAACAGGAACAGATGCGCCTTCACCTTCTGCCAGTGTGTTTTGCAAACTGATGATGTCTCCTTCGCTGATATCGCTTGTAGCGGCAAGTGATGGCGGAAGAGAAGTGCGTGTTGACGACAGCACAAACTGTGAGGGCATGGTGAACGTTTTGGTGTTCAGTGGCGAGACAGGTTGACCAGCAGAAATGTCTGCAGTTGCTACATGCACAAGCATGTAGTCTCCGAATGCATCACGTTGACGATGAAGTTGAGCAACTGATAGTGCATAAATTGCCGCTGCAGTAACTGCAAGCACAGTAATGACAACAACTTGGCGCTGGCGATTGCGGCATAACTCTCGGTGCATGCGTTCGGCAAAACGGAAAACAGGCTGTAGCCGTAGTACAAGTTCTTTCATGCACCGATGTGTTCGCTGCACGCAGCGCAGGGAAGCCCCAGTTTGCTGAACGTGTGGCTTAGTCGGCTGAAGGTGTTGAAGGGGCAGCGGGTGCTGCTGGAGCAGCAGGCGTTGCGGCAGTGCTTGATGACTTCGAGGAAGAACCCGAATCGGTCTTGTAGAAACCGCCACCTTT
>JBEGVD010000077.1:0-4236 GCA_041178585.1 Actinomycetota bacterium | reverse complement strand
CACCAACGTGGCAGTCATTAACTCACTTGCCCACGTCATCGTGACCGAAGGACTTTCCGACACGACGTTCATTGCTGAGCGTTGCGAACCAACTGAATACGCAATTTGGAGTGAGTTCGTTTCACGCCAGGAGAACAGCCCTGAAGCAATGGAAGCTCACACAGGTGTTCCTGCTGCACAGGTGCGGGAAGCAGCCCGCTTGTTCGCAACTGGTGGCAACGGTGCAATTTATTACGGCTTGGGCGTTACCGAGCACAGTCAAGGCAGCACCATGGTGATGGGTATGGCCAACGTGGCCATGGCAACCGGCAACCTTGGTCGTGACGGTGTTGGTGTGAACCCACTTCGTGGACAAAACAACGTGCAGGGTTCGTGCGACATGGGTTCATTCCCACACGAGCTTCCTGGCTACCGCCACGTCAGCGACGATGCAACCCGCACCATGTTTGAACAACTGTGGGGCACTGCCATTCAGTCCGAGCCAGGCTTGCGTATTCCAAACATGTTCGACAGCGCAATTGACGGCAACTTCAAAGGCTTGTTCGTACACGGTGAAGACATCGCGCAATCCGACCCGAACACCGCTCACGTTGAATCTGCACTTTCATCAATGGAGTGCGTCATTGTTCAAGACCTCTTCTTAAACGAGACCGCGCGCTTTGCCCACGTGTTCTTCCCTGGCACTTCGTTCCTTGAAAAGGATGGAACGTTCACCAACGCAGAACGTCGCATTAACCGCGTTCGCCCTGCAATGCGCCCACAAACCGGCAAGCACGAGTGGCAAATTGTGTGCGAGTTGGCAAATGCTCTTGGTCACCCAATGTCGTATAACGAGTCCAGCGAAATCATGGATGAAATTGCTGAACTCACCCCAACGTTTAAGGGCGTGTCGTTTGCTCGCCTCGACGATGAAGGCAGCGTGCAGTGGCCATGCAACGATGCCAACCCACACGGCACGCCAATCATGCACAAGGAAAAGTTTGTGCGCGGTCTCGGTAAGTTCACGCCAACTCCGTACGTTCCAACTGAAGAGAAGTCAACTCGCAAGTTCCCACTTCTCCTCACAACTGGCCGTATTCTCAGTCAGTACAACGTGGGCGCACAAACACGTCGCACGAAGAACGTTGCTTGGCACGCAGAAGACTTGCTCGAAATTCACCCAAGCGATGCACTGGAGCGTGGCGTACGCGACGGCGAAGAAGTCACCATCGCCAGCCGTGTGGGTAACACCGTGCTTCGTGCACAGGTAACCGAGCGTGTGGCTCCTGGCGTGGTGTACACCACGTTCCACTACCCAATCAGTGGTGCCAACGTGATTACTACCGACAACTCCGACTGGGCCACCAACTGCCCTGAATACAAAGTGACAGCAGTTCAGGTGTCACCAGGTCGTAGTGCAGCAACAGCCGAACTTGATCACCCAGCACATCGCTTAAGCGCACTCGTACGCATGGCTAACCAAATTGCACGCCAGTTTGTTGCAGACAGCAGCCTGGATGCAGTGAAGTCGACCGTTGCTCACCTAGAACGATTCTGGGAACATGAAATGCGTGTCGACCTTGCACGTGCTGTTGAAACCGGCAGCATCACGGTTGACGATGTGGTGGTGGAAGCAGTTCGCCGCCTCACTGTTCACGCGTAGAACGATTACTCACCCATTGGCAGCGCAACTCGATTAATTACGCCTACAACCGCCATGGTGATGGCTGAAGCTATCAATGCTGCGTGTACGTTGCTGGATTCTGCGCAGTAGCCCCAAGCAGCCGCACCCACTGATGTACCCAACCACACCATAAGCATGCCGATTGAAGATCCCCGACCGCGTAGATGATCTGGCAGCTGTGCAATGAATGTTGCAAACAATGTGTTGATCAGCACCATGAGTGCACCACCGCTGATCAATAATGCGGGTACTGCCTCCAGCAATGTTGAAGACTGGGCCAAGCCAACCGCAGTTACCGCCCATACAAACGATGCAATTACTACAAGTAGTTCAGGCTGACACTTCGTGCGCAAAATTGGCAACAACCAAACTGCACCAACAGAACCAACCCCAAGTGCACCCGAAAGCAATCCAAAGCCACCCGCGCTAACACCAAGGGACTCTTTAGCAACAATTGGCAAAACAGCAATCAGCGACGCAGTGCTTGCAAACACAAGCGCAAGACGTACGGCAATGTTTCGTAGTTGTGCAGTTCGCACAACATGGCCAATTCCATCCTTGATCACACGATTAATGTTTGACATCTTTTCTGCTTGCGTCGACATCGTTGGAAGTTTTCGACACACAATCAAGATCCCAATAAACGACGCCGCATTCAACATGAACACTGCCCCAGCGCTAGTAAATGCAATAATCGCACCTGCAAGTGCTGGCCCAACAGATTGGGCAATGTTGCGCGACACCGAGTCGAGACCGAACGCTTGCGATAAATACTGCGTGCCAACCAGTTGCGGTGTAAGCGCCATAAACGCAGGTGCTGCAATGGTGAGTGCAACCGATTCAAGGAACGTTCCGGCCAACAGTGTGGTCACCCCAAGATTTCCCGTTACATCCAGCACACTCAACGCCAAGGCGATCATCAAGGCGGCAATTTGAGTGACAAAAATCAGTTTCTTGCGCTCCACCATGTCGGCAAACGCACCTGCATGTAGGGCCAAGACGAAACCTGGAACCGCCCAACTGGTCTGCACCAAGCCAACCAGCGTTGGCGAATCGGTCAGCGAAGTCATTGCCCAACCTGCAGCAACGATATGCATGAACGTTCCTACATTTGACACCAGTGCGGCAATCCAGATTGACCGGTACATCGCAATGCGCAACGGCGACCATGGACCACCCGCTACGTGTGCCGAAACTTCCCCGTTCATCGCGCCTACCTTACGACTTCGAAAGTGTTACAGAATTGATATTTTCCCTAAAACAAGAGGGCAATTATTGCAATTTCGTGTAATCCACCACTTGGTGACAACTGTCATTTACGGTCAAATTTGTGGGCAATGTCGCCCACAGAACTGGGGAAATAATCATGTACACACTTGGATACCTACTCCTAGCAGCACTCCTGCTCGGCGCCGTAACGACCGTTGTCGATTCGGTACTTGGCACAGTTCAGCTGTCGGGCATTATCAAGAAGATTCCAATCATTGGTTCAAACTGGGGCCTCATCGTTGCAATTGCAATGTGCTGGCTACTCAAGATGACACCAGCTACCGGTTGGGGCATGACATTCGACCAGGATTGGCAGACCTATTGCGCTAACGGCGCAATCATTGCAGGAATGATTCCTGTAAAAGATGCTGTCATCTCCATGGTGAACAAGGGCTTCCGCATGTAATGAGCGGTCACCGCTAAAAGGAACTCTGGAACCCGTCGGCGCAAGCCGACGGGTTCTTCATATACCCCACTCAATTCGCTCCCAATTAGGGTGAAGGCATGGCCCTCGACCCGCAACTCAGCGCTGCGTACCAACGGGACGGTGTGGTGGTGTTGCGCAATCTCGTGACGCCAGAAGCGCTGGAGTCGCTGCGCAAAGGCGTTGCAGCCAATATGGCAAGCCCTGGCCCATGGGCGAACGAATACACCCCTGCCGGCGCCGCCGGCCGTTTTTTTGATGACTATGTGAACTGGAATCGCTTCCCAGAATTTGCCGAAGTTGGCATGCACGGTTCAGTCCCTGCGGCTGCTCTCAATTTGATGGACACGTCGACCTGTCGCCTCTTCCACGAACATGTGCTGGTGAAAGAGGCAGAGACCAAAGAAGTCACCCCATGGCATCACGACGATCCGTATTACGGAATTGACGGCATGGACAACGTGAGCATATGGATTCCACTTGACCCCATACCCGACTCCGTGGCGCTGCGCTTTATTGCCAGTAGCCACAAGTGGAATAAGCGATTCATTCCGAAGCGGTTCAAAGATCAAACGGCATATGTCGATTCGGCACATGACTTCGTGCACTTACCGTCAGTTGAAGAACTCAACGCTCATGAAGTGATCTCTACCCCAGTGCAACTTGGTGACGCCGTTGCGTTTCATTACCGCACACTTCACTGCGCACCTGGAACTGCTGGAACCGGAGTTCAATTACGTCGTGCAGTCAGTTTTCGCTACGTAGGAGACGATGCTGTGTTTGCGTCACGACCATGGAAAACCTCGCCACCTCTTGAAGGTAACGGCCTGCAATTTGGTGACGCGCTTAATGACCCACGCTTCCCCGTTGTCGCAACACG
>JBEGVD010000076.1:0-12950 GCA_041178585.1 Actinomycetota bacterium | reverse complement strand
CGATGCGGACCTTCAGAAAGTATTGCTGCCGCGGTATCTGCACCAACGTGACCTGCGATGCACGGCCCAACATAGAACGAAGCATTTGGCAAGTGAATATCAAGTTCTTCTGCGGCGCCATGCGTTGCTTCGCTTGTTGCCAACACAAACGGTGCTGCACCAAGTGGCGTTGGGTCTATACCCAACAAAATATGGTGCATGATCGGGTTGCCCACCATCACCACTTCGAGAATCTTGTCTGGGGTAATTGATGCCTTCTCGGCCAATTCGTGAACTAAATCATTGATCGCATTGCGAATCACTGTGGTGAGTTCCTTCTCGCCACCCTTGTTCATCATCACATACGACACACGACTCATCAGGTCTTCACCGAAACGAATCTGTGGGTTCATTACTCCACTGCTACTCATCACTTCGCCAGTTGTGAGATCGATTAAGTGACCCGCAACTGTTGTGGACCCGATATCGATTGCAATTCCATATATGGTTTCGATAAATCCTGGCCAAGCAGCGACGATATTGCCCGCTACACCATCAACCTCAGAGCGCTTTATCGCAATTGTGGCGCCGCCGTCGCCTTTATCAATTGCTCGATTCACCTGTGAAAGCGCGGTATTGCTGATCATTGGACGCACAATATTGTGTTGCTGTGCGATTGCGTCGCGAATGACCTGCGATGCAGTCACATCATCACCAAGTTCTGACGGTGCAACCGCTACGTAATACAAGCTGAACGTTGGATCGACGACGATTACGCCCAAGTCCAAATCTTTGCGCACAATTTGTCTATGCACTTGGCTCATTGCAGGAACATCAATGACCATGTCACCACACACTTTGGCCATGCAACCAAGGCGGTTTCCTTCTGCAAGCGCACGTTTGCCCTTGTAGTTGATCTCGCCCTCAGAGCGTTCACTCAATGAGGACTCAACGGCGTCGATACCCCACTTTGAAAATGATCCAAAGCTTGGAGTGATTTGACAGCGACCGCAAATGCCTCTTCCGCCGCATACCGAATCGATGTCGGCACCGAGCTTGCGCGCAGCGTCCAACACCGTAGCTCCGGATTCAACGGTGCCGTCTAGGCCAGACGGAGTGAAGACAATGCGGTGCGACATTGTGAACTATTGCGCAGAACGGCGGCGGCGACCTTCACGATCGCCACGTCCACCAGTTGGAGCATTTGGATCGCGGTTCGCCTTAATCCACGCTGCACAGTCCTGATCGTTGCCGGTCAATACGTCTGCGGCCATGATTGCTGCCTTCACTTCTGGGTGAAGTGGGCTCATGATGGCCGATGTCATTCCAGAAGCCATCGCCATGCTGAGGAATGTTCCGGTGATTTGGTTGCGGGCAGGCAAACCGAAACTGACGTTTGAAGCGCCGCATGTGGTGTTCACCTTCAACTCTTCGCGCAAACGGCGAATCAAAGTGAATGCTTGCTGTCCTGCTTGACCGAGTGCACCAATTGGCATCACCAATGGGTCCACCACAACGTCGGAATAGTGAATTCCGTGATCTGCTGCACGTTCAACAATCTTCTTGGCAACAGCAAAGCGAACATTTGGATCCATGCTGATTCCGGTCTCGTCGTTCGAAATTGCTACCACTGCAGCGCCGTACTTCTTCACCAACGGCAACACACGCTCCAATGATTCGTCTTCTCCCGTAACCGAGTTGACCAATGCTTTGCCTTTGTAAACCGAAAGTCCACGCTCAAGCGCGTCGATAATTGATGAGTCAATGGATAGCGGAACATCGGTGATTGCCTGCACCAGCTGAATAGCGCGTGCGAGCAGTGCAGGTTCGTCCGCAAGCGGAATACCAGCATTGACATCCAACATTTGTGCTCCGGCTTCAACCTGAGCAATTGCGTCTGCTTCAACGCGGCTGAAGTCTCCGTTCTTCATTTCTTCGGCGAGCATCTTGCGACCGGTTGGGTTGATGCGCTCGCCGATCATCACGAATGGACGATCGAAGCCAATGACAACTTCTTTGGTTGGCGACGAAAGGATGGTATGGGTCATGTCAGTTTCTCGTTTCTTTCTTGCAATTAAATATTTGGAGTATCTTCTTCATCGTCTTCAAGTTCCTCAAGGGCAGCAAGATCTTTTGCTGCAACAGTAAGTTGCTCAACATCTTTTTCGAACCCACCCGCATAGGCAAGAACACCTAACCGTTGGCGGGTCCACTCTTCTTCCAACCTGTCAGCTACCGACTGAGCGGCTAGTGCCATGTCG
Organism: Actinomycetota bacterium; assembly: GCA_041178585.1. Lineage (GTDB taxonomy): Bacteria > Actinomycetota > Acidimicrobiia > Acidimicrobiales > Ilumatobacteraceae > UBA3006. The sequence goes on along the minus strand of JBEGVD010000076.1, from coordinate 10,710 downwards.
CCTTCAAGCGGCAAGGTTTCACGACTCCACTGAGCCACGTCTTCTTCAGCCGTGTATATGTTTGCTTTGCGCTTAGCGCGATCGATTGCTCGCTGAAACTTTGCACCCAAAATGACTTGATAGCGCTCGCGGCCCATCTGTGCATTTACCTGCGCAGGAATATCACGCCACTTAATAATGATTATTGAATTTCCACCTCGGGCCATCAGTCAATACTCCCATTTCTTTTTGCAGCAGATTGAAAGGCTACGGGAATTGACGCCTCTAAACCTTGCACACCAACATGTCGATGTTCGAAGTTGAGCCCCAACATTTCTGCGGCTTCTTTGGCAACCGCAATCAGCGAATCGTCGCTGACTTGCGAGAAATACATCACTTTTGTGTAGTTTCCGAAGTACATGTCGCGCAATTGTGGATGCGTATCTAGTCCAAGCCCTTCCCACACCAATGCACGGAAATGCTTAGCAAGAAAGTCAGTGAGGTAAAACGTGCCAGGCTCCGCATCTTGCACCTCATTGAACAGCAACGAACCTGCAAAGAACTCATAGCAATGCGCACCTGAAATTCGCTCAACACCTGGGTAATCCAACAACATGGTGTCAATCTGCCCACCAGTTCCGCAGTCTGCATAACCGACAAACGTTGATCGACTGCCTCGCGCGTCTAAATGCTCGCGTAATGCAGGAACGATTCCTTCTGGTCGATTATGCAAATTGGCTGGGAGGTAACGCACTTCAACTGCATCAGCAAGACCATTACGGTTGAGTACTTCGCGCAACTCACTGACGAGTGCACCACACGCAATGATCAGTGGACGCTCGCCCTCCGACATTTGCGCGTTACCAGAAACGAATCAGGCGACCGACGGGCCAGGAGGCTCGGAAGTGCGCGCACGTCGTGCGTTGACCAGTGTCTTTGCGGTCTCTGAAGCAACTGCTGCATCGCGGCAGTAGGCATCTGCACCAACTGCAGCACCGAATTCTTCGTTCAACGGAGCACCACCAACCAAGATGATGTATTTGTCACGAATACCACGCTCTTTCATGGTGTCTACAACGACCTTCATGTACGGCATCGTTGTGGTGAGCAGAGCTGACATTCCAAGAATGTCTGGCTGATGTTCTTCAAGAGCTGCAATGAACTTGTCGGCATCGGTGTTGATACCGAGATCGATTACTTCAAAGCCTGCGCCTTCCATCATCATGGCAACCAAGTTCTTGCCAATGTCATGAATGTCGCCCTTTACGGTTCCTACAACTACTTTGCCAATTGACTCAGCACCAGTTTCTGCGAGCAATGGACGAAGAATGTTCATTCCAGCCTTCATTGCATTGGCGGCAAGAAGTACTTCGGGCACGAACAAAATTCCATCGCGGAAGTCAACACCAACAATGCGCATTCCTTCAACGAGTGCTACCTGCAACACTTTGTCTGGGCCCCAACCGCGGTCCAACAAAATGGTGGTGCCTTCTACGATTTCCTCGCCTAGGCCGTCGTACAAATCGTCGTGCATCTGTGCCACAAGGTCTTCGTTACTCAGACCAGCAAGATCAATGTCGTCAAAATCGCTCACGTGTGCTCCCCTTAATGAGTGGTACCGAGATATATCACGGCGAGAAAAGGTTATCAGGGCAGCCTTACGGCCACCTATTCATCTCACCTATTTAGTGGTGACGATAGAAATCGACCACTTCCGGGGCCAACGGTGTCTTCCCCAAAATGATGTCTGCAGCCTTTTCGGCAAGCATCATGACCGGGGCGTAAATATTGCCATTCGTTACGTAGGGCATAACCGATGCATCCACTACTCGGAGACCTTGCATTCCCCTTACCCGCATGGTGGCAGGGTCAATAACCGACATGTCGTCAACACCCATTCGGCAGGTGCACGAGGGGTGGTAAGCGGTTTCACCGTCTTTGCGCACCCAGTCCAATACTTCGGCGTCAGTGATAACTGTTGGGCCTGGCGATATTTCGCCTCCGCTGAATGGCGCGAATGCTGGCTGATTCAAAATAGTGCGAGCGGCAGAAATAGCTTCGACCCACTCCTGTTTGTCCTCTTGCGTTGACATGTAATTAAACGTGAACGCCGGCTTGTCATGCACATCACCAGAAGTCACTTTCAGACTGCCACGCGAATTTGAATACATAGGACCAATGTGCACTTGATACCCATGTCCACCTGCAGGTGCAGTTCCGTCGTAGCGAACGGCAATCGGTAGGAAGTGGAACATGAGGTTTGGATATTTCACCGTGTTGTTACCGCGAATGAACCCGCCAGCTTCGAAATGATTTGATGCTCCCGGGCCCTTGCGGAACAGCCAAGCGAAACCAATAAATGGACGCCTCCACATTTTCATCATTGGATTCAACGACACCGGTTGAGTTGAAGAGTGTTGCACGTACACCTCAAGGTGATCTTGCAGGTTTTCACCAACCCCTGGCAAGTGATGAACAGGGGTGATTCCTACCTTGCTCAGTTCATCACTGTTTCCGATTCCTGAAACCTGCAACAACTGCGGTGAGTTAAACGCTCCACCACACAAGATGACTTCTTTTGCTTGCACTGAACGCTTGCGCCCAAATGGCAACTCAAACTCCACGCCTGTTGCCGTTTTGCCATCGGTCAGCACTTTCGTGACCATTGCACGACACTGCACTGTGAGATTCTTGCGGCCCTTTACTGGGTGGAGGTACGCACGCGCTGCGCTGTAACGACGACCACGCTTCACATTGCGATCAAATGCAGCAAAACCTTCTTGCTGATATCCGTTTACATCTTGCGTAATTGGATGACCAGCCTCTTTCACTGCCTTGAAGAACGCACCGAACAATGGATTCTTCACTTCTCCACGCTCCATGTGCAACGGTCCGGTTTTCCCACGGAACTTGTCGGACGCGTCAGCGGCAATGCATGACTCCATTTTTTTGAAGTACGGCAAGCAATGCGCGTAATCCCACTCGCCCATTCCCGGGTCGGCTCCCCATCGTTCGTAGTCCAGCGGATTGCCCCGTTGGAAAATCATGCCGTTGATGCTGGAAGATCCACCAAGAATCTTGCCGCGACCGTGCGTAATGCGACGGCCATCCATATGTGGCTCTGGTTGTGACGAATACATCCAGTCATACAGCTTGTTTCCTATTGGAAACACCAATGCCGCTGGCATATGAATGAATACGTCAAACCAGTAGTCGGGGCGACCAGCCTCAAGAACCAGAACTGAATTGTTCGGATCTTCGCTCAATCGATTTGCAAGAGCGCAGCCAGCGGAACCGCCGCCAACAATGACGTAATCAAAAGACTTTTTCACGCGCTCATTCTGCCACGGAAATACAAAAGTGGCGGGGCTTTCGCCCCGCCACTTTTTCACAATTACTTGTGAAGTACTTCTGAACTAAATCAGCTGAACCAAGTTGACCAAGTTGCTTCGTTTGCAGCAATCCAGTCAGCAGCAGCAACGGCAGGGTCTACCTTGTCGATGTCTACTGGTCCGAGGAATGACAACTGATCATCAGTGGTCAACGTGAATGCCTTGAAGAAAGCAAACACTGCTGGATCTTTTGCTTCAAGCTTTGCTGAAGCAATCTTGAACATTAGATCTTCTGGGTAATCGCCATCACACGCTGCACCATCTGCCGCACAGTCACCTGTTGGAGCTGGCAATGCAATGTTCTTCAGGTTGTATTTGCCTACAGCACCCGATGGGCTCCAGTAGTAGAGCAACACTGGCTTTTGTTCAGCGGAAAGCGCTGCGATTTCAGCTTGTGTTGCGGCTTCTGAACCAGAGAACTGAACCTGGAATGGCAAGCCAAGGTTGGCGACGATTGCTTCGTCATATTGGCTGAACGATGGGTCCATGCCAAGGAAACGGCCCTTGTCACCAGTTGCTGCTGTTCCAAATGCTTTAGCAACTTCTGGGTCCTTCAAACCTTCCCACGATGACAACTGCGGGAACTGGGTAAGTGCATAGTCCGAAACGAACCAGCCGATTTTTCCAACTGCACCAAGCGCACCCATGTTGATAACTGAACCGTCGTCAATGAATGCCTGCTCGTCAGGTACAACACCAGATGGCCATACTTCAACGTTGGCATCGATGTCGCCACTTGACATGCCAGCGAACATTGCGTTCTCGTCAATGTCGACGATTTCTACTGGATTACACAAATTTGCTTCAATAAGTTGCTTCACAATTTCAACTTCAACGGCTGATGCCGACCAGTTGTTGCGAGCAATCTTGATGGTTTCTGTTCCGCTACCGGTGCAACCACCGGCAGTTTCTTCTGATGCTGTGTCGCTACCACCACAAGCGGCGCCCAAAAGCGATCCGACTGCGATAAGCCCAACGACGAGCAATTTCTTGCTTGAACGCATGTTCTCCCCTTTTGTTATGAATGCACCGAAGGTGCCTAAAACCAGCATAACCAAGCCCTACAGACATTGATAGGAGTGGAACTAAGGTGTGCCTGTGCATGGGGACGCATTGAATGCGATAGAAGTTCGCAATGTCTGGAAGGTCTTTGGACAGGGTTCGCCCGACGAGGCAATTGCTCATGCAAAATCTGGCACTTCTCGACAAGACATAATTACCCAACTCGACCAGACGGTTGCCGTGCGTGATGTTTCATTCAGCGTTGCTCGTGGCGAGACATTTGTGGTCATGGGTCTTAGCGGCTCTGGAAAATCAACGCTCATTCGCTGTCTTTCCCGATTGATTGAACCAACATCTGGTGAAGTGCTGTTGAACGGTGCGGACTTACTTGCAATGGATGACGAAGAACTACGTGAAGTTCGTCGTGGAAAAATCAGCATGGTGTTCCAGCACTTCGGTCTGTTTCCGCACCGCAAAGTAATTGACAACATTGCCTACGGTTTAGAAGTTCAAAAAGTTGACAAGGTAACTCGCCATGCACGAGCAACCGAAGTACTCAACATTGTGGGCCTTGATGGCTGGGCCGACCGCTACCCACAACAACTGTCGGGTGGTATGCAACAACGAGTCGGTCTGGCGCGCGCTCTCGCTGTTGACCCAGAAATTCTATTGTTCGACGAACCATTCTCTGCGCTCGACCCGCTTATTCGCAAAGAGATGCAAGACGAGTTGATTCGCTTACAAAAGACGATGCAACGCACCATCATCTTTATCACCCACGATTTCGCAGAAGCACTGCGACTCGGCGATCGCATTGCGATTATGAAAGACGGATCATTTGATCAGGTGGGAACTCCAGAAGAAATTGTGTCCAACCCGGCTACTGCATACGTTCGCGAATTCGTGAACGACGTTCCGCGTGCAAAAGTTTTGAGTGTTGGATCTGTGACCGTTTCAGGAAGTGCACCAGAAGGCGCACGCACTGTGAGCGCGTCATCAAGAATTGAAACGATCATCCCGATGTTGCTCGACAACGACGAAGCCATTTGCGTTGTTGATGAGAACGGAACAGCAATCGGTGTTGTTAATCGCCACAACGTTGCAAACATGTTGCAAGCCGAACAACAATGATCAGAAGGTACCGAACCTTCGCGGTATCTGTAGTTGTCATCCTCATTGTTTTGCAGTTTCTCGGTAGCGGTGGATTTCCAAAGTCGTGGAACATTGGTCTCTCGGAGCCGATCAACACATGGCAATCGTGGATTCGCTCGAACAGAGACGAACACTGGTTGTTTACATTCATCCTCAACCCAATTACATGGACAGTTGAACTTGGACTAAACATCACAGAGTCGTTTATTAGCTGGCTTCCGTGGTTCATTCCACCTGTGGTGGTGTTTGCCATTATCGCCAGGCGCAGAAAGTGGGTCATGGCTAGCTTTGCCGCATTCGCCGTGGTGTATCCGGGGCTTGTTGGCGTGTGGCAAGAAAGCATCGAGACCATTTCACTCATGGCAGTTTCTGTGGGTATCTGCATACTTTTGGGTGTACCCATTGGCGTGTGGACTGCACTGAACAAACGTGCCGAATCAATCTTGCGCCCTGTACTTGATGCAATGCAAACCGTTCCCGCGACGGTGTACCTCATCCCCATCGTGTTGCTCTTCGGTATCGGCAAAGTTCCCGCAGCAATTGCAACAGTGGTGTATGCGCTTCCTCCAATGATTCGACTGACATCACTTGGTGTTCAACAAGTACCGCGCTCAGCAATTGAAGCGGGCCAAATGTTTGGTGCTACAAAGCGACAAATACTTTCGCGCATCCAATTGCCACTTGCTGTTCCATCGATCGTTACCGGTATCAACCAAACCGTCATGATGGCCCTGGGTATTGTGGTCATTGCAACACTTGTTGGTGCCGGTGGACTCGGCCAGGAGATTAACCAGACGGTTCGCCAACTTTCGCCAGGTCGCGGTCTTGTGGTCAGCCTCGCAGTTGTTGCTGTCGCTTTCGTGCTTGATCGCGTAAGCATGGCGCTCATTTCCCAACCCGGATCGAGCACAGTCAAAACTTCACGAAAAGTCATCATTGGCTCTGTTGTTGCTCTTGTACTTGCAACATTCATCGGACGAATTATTGGTTGGCACCAGTTCCCGATCTCGTTCGGAACATCGTTCGCCGACCCAATCGACACTGCAGTGAATTGGTTCCGTGACACGTTCTCATTCATAACTCGACCGTTCAACGATTTCATTGTGCGCGACGTCTTGATCCGCGCTCAGAAATTACTCAACAACACGTTGTCGTGGCAGATGATCATTTTCGCTGCAATGGTCATTTCTTATGTCGTTGCAGGATGGAAAATGGCGGTTACTACCGCTATCGGAGTCCTGACCATTGGGCTTACTGGACGTTGGCTAGATGCCGTCGACACGCTTTCGCAAACTGTGGTCGCAGTGATTCTTTCTGTACTCATTGCACTTCCAATTGGTGTGTGGCTTGGCAGACGTCCGCGAGCAGAAGCCGCGCTCTCTCCAATTTTGGATTCTCTACAAACGATTCCTCCGCTGATTTACGCAATTCCATTTGTCATGATTTTCACTGTTGGTCCAGTGCCCGGCGTTGTTGCCGCAGTCGTCTACGCAATTCCCCCAGGAATTCGACTCACCTCACTTGGCATTCGCCAAGTGAATAAAGAATCAATCGAAGCTGCAACAACATTTGGCGCAACTGACCGCCAAGTGCTGTGGGGTGTCCGCATACCGCTTGCCATGCCAAGCATCATTTTGGCAATCAACCAAATGGTGATGATGGTGCTCGCAATGGCCATCATCGCTGGAATGGTTGGCGGAGGCGGTCTTGGTTATCGCTCCATTGAGGCACTCACTGGACCAAATAAAGGTCTCGGCGCAGAAGTAGGCGTAGCGATTGTGATTATGGCAACGATCTTGGATCGCTTAACTCAAGCAACCGCAAAGCGCTTACAAGCGCCAGCGGCGATATAGCAGCGACTATTTAGTTGGGAACGCGCCGAGCACTTTTGCTGCGGACAACGTGTTTTCCAACAAGCAACCAATAGTCATTGGGCCAGTTCCACCGGGCATCGGAGTAATTGCACCAGCAACTGCTTGCACTGAATCGAAATCGACGTCACCAACAATCTTCGCTTCTTCGCGCGAAACACCAACATCAATCACTGTTGCGCCAGGCTTGACATGATCTGCAGTGATGAGTCGAGCAATTCCAACGCACGACACGATGATGTCTGCTTCGCGGCAATATGCCTTCAAATCTTCTGGTGATGTGTGCGAATGCGTGCACGTTGTTGTGGCATCGCCACCCTTGCGGAGGAACAGCAACAATTGCGGAAGCCCAGTGAGCGTTGAGCGTCCGATTACTACAACCTTCTTGCCCTTGGTAGGAATTTCGTAGCGCTCGAGCAAACGCATCACGCCGAGCGGCGTACACGGTGCGTGACCAGGAAGGCCGCGCAAGAGGCGACCCATACTGCGTTCAGTCAGACCATCAACGTCTTTTTCAGGTGGCAACAATGCGAGCACTGGTTCTGCGTCAAGATGCTTCGGCAACGGCAACTGCACCAAAATGCCGTGCACCGTTGGGTCTGCTGCAAGCCTGCGCACTTCTGCTTCAACTTGTTCTTGTGTTGCATCATCTTCAAGATGCACACCAACCGAAATCATTCCGGCCTCTTGTGCTTTCTTGTGCTTGCTCGCTACGTAAATATGACTTGGCTTATCGCCACCAACCAACACCGTTGCCAAGCACACTGCTGGTGAACCAGCAGCCTCAATCTCTTTGCGCAAACGCGCAACAGTTTCGTCGCGCAAGTTATTGCCATCCATCAAGATGGCGCCACCCGGCGTGCGCTTGTATTCAGTGCTCATGAAAGACCGACGATTTCGCCATTCTCATCAAAGTCGATGATTGCTGCGGCTGGCTTTGTTCCCAGACCAGGCAGAGTGCGCATGTCACCACAAATTGGATACACGAAGCCTGCACCAACTGATGCGCGAACTTCGCGCACGTTGAGTGTGTGGCCCTTCGGTGCACCCTTCAATGAAGCATCGCCCGAGATGGACAAGTGAGTCTTAGCAATACACACTGGCAAGTGACCGAAGCCGTTATCGGTGTAGTTCTTCAACTGCTTGGTAGCAAGAGCCGAATACGTTACGTTTGCTGCGCCGTAAATGGTCTTTGCAACAGTCTCAATCTTTTCCTTGAGTGAAGCCTCGTCCTTGTACAACATGTGGAAGTTGTTCTTCTCGTTGCACGCTTCTTCCACTGCTTTTGCCAACTCAACGGCTCCTGCACCACCGTCTGCGAAGTGTGTGCACAATGCAACACGGGCCCCTGCAGACAAAGCAATCTTGCGAATTGCTTCATGTTCTGAAGCATGGTCGGTTGGGAATGAGTTAATTGCAACGACTGGAACTACTCCGTGCGCCTTGACGTTTTCGATTTGTGCGCGCAAGTTCTCGCCACCCGACTCAACGTCTGCTGGGTTTTCTGCGAGCAAGTCTGGAGGCAATGCCTTTCCTGCAACGATTTTGTACTTACCGGAGTGAGCCTTCAACGCGCGCACTGTTGTTACCAACACTGCTGCGTCTGGGGTCATGCCCGAGTAACGGCACTTGATGTTGAAGAAGCGCTCTGCACCCATGTCGGCGCCAAATCCTGCTTCGGTGATGAGGTAGTCACCACAGTGAATGCCGATCATGTCACCGATGATGGATGAGTTACCGTGCGCAATGTTTCCGAATGGACCTGCGTGCACGATTACTGGAGTGTTCTCCAATGTCTGCAAAAGGTTTGGCTTAATTGCATCGCGCATGATGACGGCCATCGAGCCAGCGCCACTGAGTTGCTCTGCTGTTACTGGCAGACCCTTGGAGTTATAACCAACAACGATGCGTGCGAAACGATTACGCATGTCTTCAAGCGATGTTGACAACGCAAGAATTGCCATCACTTCTGAAGCTGCAGTGATGTCGAATCCGGTTTGACGAACAACCCCGTCTTCCTTGGTTCCAAGACCAACGATGATGTTGCGCAAAGAACGATCGTTCACGTCGATTACTCGGCGCCATGTGATGTTGTCCATGTCGAGGTCGAGTTCGTTGCCCTGATGCAAATGGTTGTCCACCATTGCCGACAATAAGTTGTGTGCTGCAGTTACCGCGTGGAAGTCACCGGTGAGGTGCAAGTTGAGCAATTCCATTGGAATAACTTGGCTATAGCCACCACCAGCAGCGCCGCCCTTAATACCAAAGGTTGGTCCCATTGATGGCTGACGAAGACTGATGATTGCGTTCTTACCGATGTGCTTAAACGCTTGACCAAGTCCAACTGTTGTTGTGGTCTTTCCTTCGCCGAGTGGCGTTGGGGTGATTGCAGTAACCACTACATACTTTGCCTTCGGACGCGACTTCAATTCATCGATTGCATCGAGACTGATTTTTGCAAGACTCTTGCCGTAAGGCTCAAGTAGATGTTCGCCGATCCCCATCTGGGCAGCGATGTCCTTCAACGGCAGTGGCTTACCCTGACGAGCAATTTCAAGATCTGATGGAAACGACATGTTGGAGACTCCCCGGTCAATGGCCACCACGTGGCGATTTGGTCGCACCACTATATAGGGGCAAAGGCCTCTGATATATGACTGACTCTGTATGGATTTGCGGGCTGATATAGGTTTAGGCCGTGTCTGAGAGTTTGCCCATCATCGACATCGCGCCTCTGCGCGTTGGCACGGCAGACCCCAACTACAACTGGGCTTCCAGCGAACTCTTTACTGCGCTCTCCGATATTGGCTTTGCAATTGTCGTTGGGCATGGCGTAGATCCTGAAATCACCGCAAACATGCGCGCAGCAGTGAAAGCCGTGTTTGATGCGCCGCGCGAAACTCTGCAACGCAACATGGTGGTCAAGGGCAACTATCGCGGATTCGTGCCGCTTGGATATTTCACTCCTAATTCCGGAAAAGGGAAAGCCGATCAGTACGAAGCGTGGAAGCTGCATTACGAAACAGACGCGAACGACCCCATTCGCGCTCAGTGTGATTTGTATGGCCCGAATGTGTGGCCAGCAATTGATGTAGACGTTCGCACGCCAATCATGAATTACTGGCATGCATTAGATGTAGTGAGTGAAACGTTGATCATCGCTCTGTGTGAGCAACTCGGTATAGATCCTGCTGTGCTGTTGTCGTGCATGACCATGCCACTTACTAATATGACATTGCTCAACTATCCACCTGTTGAACCACAAGCAGACACCTGGGGAATACACCCACACAAAGATTTCAATCTGCTCACGT
>JBEGVD010000075.1:0-3946 GCA_041178585.1 Actinomycetota bacterium | reverse complement strand
CCACCACTTGCAGTGCGAGTGATTCGCGAAGAGTTCAGCAGCGACTATCGCGGCATTGTTATTGACGACGCAGCATTGTTTGAAGAAGTGCGCGACTACATCGGCGCGTTCAACCCAGAGTTTGCCGATCGCATCGAACTGTATGACGCCGAGAAAGAAGGCTTGCCACTGTTCGAACAGCATCGCGTGCACGAGCAGTTGCGTAAAGCACTCGACCGCAAAGTGTGGTTGCCTTCAGGTGGTTCGCTCATTATTGAACACACCGAAGCGCTCACCGTGATCGACGTAAACACCGGAAAAAACGTTGGTAAGTCCAACCTTGAAGAAACCGTGTTCCACAACAACCTTGAAGCAGCAGAGGAAATTGCTCGCCAGTTGCGCTTGCGTGACATTGGCGGAATTATCGTCATCGACTTCATCGACATGGAAATTCGAGAGAATCGCCGCAAGGTGCTCGAAGCCTTTAAAGATGCTCTGTCGCGCGATAAAACCCGCACACAGGTATTTGAGATTTCCGAGCTTGGCTTGGTGGAAATGACCCGAAAGCGTATTGGTGAGGGGTTATTGACCAACTTCGCCGATCCGTGTGTGACCTGTGAGGGTCGCGGGGTCATGATCGACCTGTCAATGTTGGATTGAGCAATGTTTGATTGAGCAAAGTTGGATTAGTCAGAGTTGGGAAGCCCGATAGTTCAGGGGTAGAGTAGGAGACCGTTATGTACGCAGTAATCGCAACCGGAGGAAAGCAAGAGAAAGTCGCACAGGGCCAACAGGTCCAGGTGGAACTTCTCAATGCAGCAGATGGCGCTGAGGTGAAATTCACCCCGGTGCTCCTCGTCGACGGCGCGACCGTGTTGTCAACACCTGGTGAATTGGCCAAGGCAACCGTTACTGCAAAAGTTGTGGGTAAGGCTGCTGGTCCAAAGATCGACGGCTTCACCTATAAGCGCCGCACTAACCAGCGCCGTCGCTTCGGACATCGTCAAAAGTATTCGGTGATTGAAATCACCAGCATCGCGAAAGGCTGAAACATGTCAAAGACCAAGGGTGGCGGTTCTACACGTAACGGTCGCGATTCAAACGCGCAACGACTCGGTGTCAAAGTTTTTGACGGCACCAAGATCACCGCAGGAACCATTCTCATTCGTCAGCGTGGTACCAAAGTGCACCCTGGCAAAAACGTTGGTATTGGCAAAGACGACACCTTGTTCGCTCTTGCACACGGCAGCGTGAAGTTTGGCGAACGTCGTGGCCGCAAGGTTGTTGACGTTCTTCCAACTGCCTAACGCTTCTCGCGTTTTAGTGCGTATCGATTCCCTTCGGGAGTCTGCTCTGTTCCCAACCCAGTAGTGCTACGCCTTGTCGGCATGCAAACCGGTCGGTCATTCCTCCAACGTAAGCAACTGCGTCTCGCAAGGCTTGTTCGCTGTGCGAGGGTGAAATTTCGTGATGTGGCTGTGTTGCCATGAGATGCGGATGCGCAACGTAATGCTCAACAAGAGCACGCAATAAATCAATAACTGACTTCGCTTGATTGCGCGAAGCCTCACGCATATAAATATTGTCGTAATTGAATTTGCGAAATGCTGCGAGAGCATCGGCTTCGTTTGACTTCATGCCAACACGGCCATTGTGCAAACTTGCTCCAATCATGGAAGAGATGAATGCACGCAGTTGGCTTGAACGTGTTTCGCCACAGTAGGTGCGCACAATGTCGGGCAATTGGCTTGGCGAAACAATTCCTGTTGCGACTGCATCTTCGAAGTCGTGACAGACATAAGCAATGCGGTCTGCCCACGACACCACTTCGCCTTCGGGTGTTTGTGGTGCAGGACGTGACCACGAGTGATTGCGAATGCCATCGAGTGTTTCGGTGCATAAGTTAAGGGGAACCAGCGTGACATCGGCGCCCCACACTGCATGGTCGAATCCTTCTGGAATGAATGGGCTGAGTGCATCTTCGCTGGCGTGACCGCCTGGGCCGTGTCCGCAGTCGTGGCCAAGCGCGATGGCTTCGGTGAGCGCAACGTTAAGCCCCAGTGCGCGCGAAACTGCAGTTGCAACTTGGGCAACTTCGAGTGCATGTGTGAGGCGAGTGCGCTGGTGGTCTTGAGGGAACACGAACACTTGGGTTTTGCCAGCGAGTCGGCGAAATGCTGACGCGTGAAGAATGCGATCACGATCGCGTTCGAAACATGTGCGGAACGGGTCTTCTTCTTCGGCGACTGCACGATTGCCGGCACCAAATGAACGTGTGGCCAGTGGAGCGAGCAGTTCGTGATCGCGGGCTTCGCGCTCTCGGCGGTCAACAATGTGCGTGCTGCCTGCACCAGCCCATGAATCGGCATGGGCAAAACGAATGCCGTCATTGTCGAAACCGTGCATGGTCTTGGCCCAAGCAATAGCTCTACTGTGAGATTCGCTTGGGTCAATTCTTTCTGCTTGGCCCTCGGCTGGTGTATTCACGGTGTTCACGATATGGCACTCACGATATATACGGGGTGTTGCAGCAGTAGCCTAGAAAGCCCCTATGAGCGCATTTGTCGACGAAGCCCAACTTAACGTTCGCGGTGGGGACGGCGGCTTTGGTTGCGTCAGTTTCCGTCGGGAAGGGCCGGTTGCATTCGGCGGTCCAAACGGAGGCGACGGCGGAGACGGAGGGTCAGTTTGGCTAGTGGCAGATCACAACGTTGCTTCGCTATTGGCGTTTCGCGATCACCCGCACCGTAGAGCCGGAGACGGCGTGAACGGCATGGGCAAGGACTTGCACGGTCGCCGTGGAGCCGATCTCATTGTGAATGTTCCTGAGGGAACCGTGGTGAAAGATTTGTATACCGGCGAAATTCTGGCCGACCTGCCAGTGCACGGTTCGAAGTGGTGTGCATCTCGAGGTGGACAAGGTGGTCGCGGTAACGCACGTTTCTTATCGAACCGTCGTCGCGCACCAAAGTTTGCCGAGCAAGGCGAGCATGGACTTGACCGTTGGTTGAAACTTGAATTGAAACTAATGGCTGATGTTGCATTGGTCGGTTTTCCAAATGCAGGCAAGAGCACGTTCATCAGTTCAGTGTCGGCAGCAAAGCCAAAGATTGCGAACTACCCGTTCACCACACTTGAGCCGCACCTTGGTGTTGTGCGCCTTGACGCAGAAACTGAATTCATCATCGCCGACATTCCAGGAATTATTGAAGGAGCGAGTCAAGGCAAAGGCCTTGGTCACCAATTCCTTCGACACATTGAGCGTGCTCGTGTGTTGTGCGTTCTGGTAGACCTTGCGCCAATGGACGGAATGTCTGCGCAAGAACAAGAACGAATTTTGTTGCACGAGTTGGGCGAGTATCGACCAGATCTACTCGCACGTCCACGATTGGTAGTTGCAACCAAAACCGATGCTGCAGAAGCTGACACTATTGCAGCGTGGAAGGGCTCAAAAATGTCGGCGGTAACTCGCGACGGTGTGCGCAAAGTGTTGGGCGACCTCGCCGACTTGGTGAAGCATGCGCGCACACTCGAACCACCAAAGCAAGGTGCTGTTGTCATTAAGCCAAAGGCTGAAGGATCGCGAATTGAAAAGCTTGGCGATTTGGAGTTCCGTATTCATGGTCGCGAAGTAGAGCGCGCGGTTGCGTTAAACGACGTCACGACCCCAGATGCAATGAATTACATTGATGAGCGATTGAAGAGCCTGGGCGTGCATCGCTTGCTTGCGCGTGCCGGCGCTATTGAAGGAACCGTTGTGCACATTGGTACGTTTAGTTTTGAGTACACACCAGAGAGTTAATGATGCGAATCGTTGTCAAAATTGGAACATCGTCGGTAACCGATGAGCATGGCGCAATCAACAGCCACGCAATTGAAACCCTGTGCAATCAAGTTGCGCAGTTGCGTGAGCAGTCACATGAAGTGCTGGTAGTTACCTCTGGCGCAGTTGCTGGCGGCGTTGCGG
>JBEGVD010000074.1:0-17039 GCA_041178585.1 Actinomycetota bacterium | reverse complement strand
TATGTTGAAGAACACTGGGGAACGCCGCCGAATCAGTATCAGATTCACTTTTTCCATTTAGATGATGAGACGGTGTGGGGGGCAACAGGAAAAATGCTGCACCAACTCATCAACATTGCGGTCTTGAAAGAGTGGGCATAAAGCGCTAACCACCTGTTGCGCGAACCGCAACATAAAACGTTTCCGCCCACATGAGGCAGCGAATTTTTCGGGTTCGTACTTGTGGTCCACACGAAGACTCCAAGTCACGATGGAATTGTTCATCTAGTTTCGTGCGCACTATTTCATTGAACTGGCCGAGCTTCTTTGTGTTGCGGTACCCAAAGTCATGACGCACACACGCATGCGTGAAGTTGAACGAGCGTCCCTCGCCGCCAACAACAGGTGCGGAGCAACCGTCGGTTGTCCAATCAAGAAATGGGTAGGCGCGCTTTAGCGAAAACTTTTCGCGGGTAAATGTCCTGAATTCAATGTCGAACATCACGTAACTCACCGCTTCGATTGGAGTTTCAAAAACAGGGGGAGTGATGCGATGGGGAATGTGGACGGTCAGCAGGCTCGTGACCGCAACGAGCGAAGTGAGCAAGAAGCCCATGATCGATGCCTTTCCTATGCCGGGCGGTTGCCCTGCAGGCAATGTGTGCCGGAACGTGCCATACGTGCACTGGCGATTCGCTGATCGGAGTTCAGGACATGTTCGCTACTCTTTCCTGTATGCAAGTAACACGCATATCGCCAGCCCTTGGGGCGCTTGTGTCAGGCATAGATCTTTGCCAGCCGGTATCTGATGACCTGCGTGATGAAATTTCAGCAAATCTTGTGGAGCATCAGGTTTTGTTTTTTGAGAATCAACCGCTCACTCCAGTGCAGCACCGAGATCTCGCACAGCGATTTGGAGAATTGCACATCCACCCCATATACCCCAATTCGGGTGATGCCAAGGAAATCATTGTTCTCGATACAAACGATAAAAATCCACCAGATAGTGATGAGTGGCATACAGACGTGACGTTCATCGAACAACCTCCACTTGGGGCGTTACTCTCAGCGCGAGTGTTACCTCCGTTCGGGGGCGACACACTGTGGGCAAGTGGCATCGCTGCATACGAGGCACTTTCTGATTCGTTCAAAGATTTCATCCTCACCTTGACCGCAGAACATGACATTGCTGCATCATTCACGGTTGAGCGCTACGGCAATTCGCCAGAGACTCGCAAACTGGTCGAAAGCGCGCGAGTGAAAAACCCTCCGGTGGTGCATCCAGTTGTTCGAACCCACCCTGTGAGCAAGCAACGCGGAATCTTTGTTAACTATTCGTTTACTACGCGAATTATGGAGCTTTCAACTCGCGAGAGTGAAATGGTTCTTGGTTATTTGACATCGCATGTGTCTAAACCTGAGTTCACGGTGAGATGGAAGTGGAAGCAGTACGACCTTGCGTTTTGGGACAATCGACTTACGCAACATTATGCAACTTCCGATTACATGCCACATCGACGAGTGATGCATCGCGCAACAATCCTTGGCGACAAGCCATTCTTGGAATCAGGTGTTGCCTCTTAATCCAGTGCGGGCTACCTGATTATTTAACTATTTTCCGCGAATCGCTTTCAACACGTTGGCCATTTCAATTGCGCCAACAGCAGCTTCTTCGCCTTTGTTTCCTGCGCCTGGTCCTGACGGTAACGACTAAGGTGAAGTCGTTACCGCGCACACGTTCGTGTCTGGTTCCTATTACAGGACAGGACATTGTGATGAGTCGCTTGAATCGTGTGGTGGTTGCTGCAGTGTTGGCTGTTGGTGTGATGTTGCCTAGTGCTGGTGGTGTAGTTGAGGCCAAGCCAAAACCTGCTCCCGGCAGGGTGTGCACAAAAGTTGGTCGGGTTGTTTTGGTGCCAGTTCCATTGGTGTGTAAGCAAACACCCCAAAATGGTTTGCGTTGGCGCAAAACCCCAACTAACTCGACTTCTCCATCAACCTCTACAGCGGTGGTAGTTCCGTCGGTATCTCTTTCGCCAACATTTATCACGGGTGGCACATTCCCTAAAGCGGTCGTAGTCACAAGCAATGTGGCCGGCAGGGTGTATTTCGCAGAAGGTGGTTTTCCGATCAACAAGCTTTCAGATATCACTTCTGCAGATGTGAATAGGTGGGCTTCGGGAGTTGTTTATGCGGGCGTCGCTACTTCAGTCCCTATTGATGTAACTGCGGTATTGAATGGCTACTACCGCGTGTTTGTATCTAACGCAGAGGGCCTGTTGTCAGCACCAGCGACCAACATTGTGACCATCAGTATCACGCGCGCGTCAACTGTGGCTGTTACAACTGTGGCGTCGACATGTGCAGCGGGCGGTGTTTGTGCAGTCGGTGACATCGGTCCTGGCGGCGGTGTGGTGTTTTATGTTGAAGCATCTGGAGATACTTTCGCTTGTGGGGCAGCACTTTCATCGACCTGCAAATATCTAGAATTCGCGCCTGCGAACTGGCTTACCGACATAACTGGCGACCCCATTCGTTCGTGGGCAACAAATGTCAATAGCAATTGGACCACTGCAGTTGCAGGTGCCGATGGATCCACAATTGGTGCTGGCTATCAAAATTCGCTTGATACTGCCAACCAGACAGGCAATGTGGCGGGTTCGTCTGCCGCGGTACTTGCACTCTCATTCCGAGGCGGTAGTAAGACCGACTGGCATTTGCCATCAAAAGACGAATTGAACCAGTTGTGTCGTTACGCCTGGACCCTGGCGATCAGTAACACCACCACCACATGTATTGGTATGTCTGGCTCTATCCGAACTGGTTTTTCGGCTGACTCCTATTGGAGCTCTTCTGAGTTCAGCGCCAACTTTGCGTGGTACCAGTATTTCGGCGATTACTATGGCGACGGCTTGCAGGACTACAGCAGCAAGAACGGCTCTGCCTACGTGCGTCCTGTGAGGGCTTTTTAGTTAGCGCAGTGCTTTCAACACGTTGGCCATTTCAATTGCGCCAACAGCGGCTTCTTCGCCCTTGTTTCCTGCACCAGGACCAGAGCGCTCTACGGCTTGCTCAATGTTTTCCACCGTAAGCACAGCAAAACCAATTGGCATTCCGGTTTCTAACTGAATCTGCGCGATGGAATCGGCAACAGGGCCGGCTACATACTCGAAGTGTGCGGTCTCGCCGCGAATCACTGCGCCAAGAGTGACAAGCGTGTCGTAGCGGCCAGTTACTGCCATTGCTTTTGTTGTTACAGGAATTTCGTATGCACCAGGAACCCATGCAATGTCAATGTCGGTTTCGGCAACGCCATGGCTTGCGAGTCCACGCTTTGCGCCATCGAGTAGCGCGCTGACAATGAATTCATTGAATCGCGAGCACACAATTCCGACGCGTAGTCCTTTGCCGTCTTGTGATCCTTCAAATGTGGTCATGATGTTCTCCTTATTTTCCTGAAATGTCTGATGAGTCAAAAACGTGGCCCATGCGCTCACGCTTAGTGCGCAAATATGCTTCGTTTTCTGGTGTTGGATCAATGCTGAGCGGAACGCGTTCCACAATGCTCAATCCGTATCCGGCAATGCCGCCGTACTTTGCGGGGTTGTTGGTCATGAGGCGAAGTTTGCGAGCACCAAGGTCGGCAAGAATTTGCGCACCAATTCCATATTCACGACTGTCAACAGGAAGTCCAAGTTCGGTGTTGGCATCAACGGTGTCGAAGCCTTCATCTTGCAACGAATACGCGCGAATCTTATGACCGATTCCAATGCCGCGTCCTTCGTGGCCACGCAAGTACACCACAACACCTTTACCTGCTGCATCAATTTGTTGCATGGCTGCAGCAAGTTGAGGACCACAGTCACAACGCTTGCTGCCAAACACGTCGCCCGTTAAACACTCGCTGTGTACGCGAGTGAGCACCGGCGTACCGTCGCTTACGTCGCCCTTCACAAACGCAAGGTGCTCAATACCGTCAATAGTGCTCTTGTATGCAACGCAGGTGAAGCCACCCCATTCGGTTGGCACTGTTGCAGATCCCACGCGTTCAACAAGGCGTTCATTATGGCGACGATATTCAATAAGGTCAGCAATGGAAGAGAGCAATAGGTTGTGCTCTGCACAGAACTTGCGCAGGTCTGGCAAACGCGACATGGTGCCGTCATCATTTTGAATTTCGCAAATGATTCCAGCAGGCTGCAGGCCAGCAAGGCGAGCAAGGTCTACTGCAGCTTCGGTGTGTCCTGCGCGCTTCAGTACTCCGCCTTCACGGGCGCGCAATGGAAAGATGTGTCCTGGACGAGCAAATGCCGAGTGAGAAACACTTGGGTCGGCAAGTCCACGCAATGTTGCAGCGCGGTCTGCCGCCGAAATTCCCGTTGTCGTGCCTTCAAGCAGGTCGACCGAAATGGTGAAGGCCGTGCGATGACTTTCGGTGTTGTTGTCCACCATGAGGGGGAGTCGCAAGTCGTCACAACGTTCGCCTGACAGTGGCGCAACGACGACACCCGACGTGTGGCGCACAATAAATGCAATCTTTTCTGGTGTTGCGAATTGCGCGGCCATGATGAGGTCGCCTTCGTTTTCACGGTCTTCGTCGTCCACCATGACGATCATTTCGCCGCGCGCAATTGCCGCAACGACATCTTCAATCGGTGACAATTCAACTTGTTTGTTGCTCATTTGGGGGTCCTTTGGTTGAGATTCGGTTCGAGAATGACTTCAATATCGCCGTCAAGATTGGTGGTCGACACCACGCGTCCGCGCCACATGTCGGCCATGGTTGCTGCTGCTGGGCCAGCAAATATTCCTGCCGCGTTGTCGCCACCAGCAATCACAGGTGCAATGTGCATGACGTATTGGTTAATGAGGCGTTCGCGATGAAACGATGCAGCAACTTGCGCACCACCTTCAACGAGTAACTGCACAACGCCTTCATTGCCAAGAGTGTCAAGAAGATCGGGAAGTGAACCGGTCCATTGCGTGCATGGATGAACATTTGCTTGTGGATCAATGTTTCCAAGCACAATCCGACGTGGCGATGGCCCGTGAACATCGCGAACAGTAAGCGAAGGGTTGTCGGCACGAACTGTGCCAGCACCGACAACAATCGCGTCGCTTTCCGCACGCAGCTGGTGAACTCGCTTGCGCGCTATTTCACCGGTGATCCATTGGCTCGACCCATCGGCTGCTGCAATGCGACCGTCAATGGTGCTTGCCATCTTCAACACAACGAATGGTCTGCCTGTTGATCGGTGATGTAGGTACGGCGCGAGTTGTGCGCACACTTCGTGTTCAAGAACTCCAACATCAACAGTGAGTCCAGCGTTGCGAAGTTGTTGCACTCCACTTCCAGAAACTTTTGTGTCTGGATCTAGCGTGCCAACGACTACGCGGCTGATTCCTGATTCAATAATTGCTGTGGTGCATGGGCCAGTGCGACCGGTGTGGCTGCACGGTTCAAGAGTTGAATACAGCGTTGCGCCAACAGCGTTCTTTCCTGCAGCATTCAGCGCTACGACTTCGGCGTGCGCATTGCCGGGCTCGAGTGTTGCGCCGATAAACACTTCGCCACTAGGCGAAACAACAACAGCACCAACCCATGGGTTTGGCCGCGAACGCAGACGTGCATCGTTAGCGGTGGTGACCGCCAAGCGCATGTGCTGTTCGTCGAGTGTGTTCACGTATGTTGCCCTTTAGTTGTCGCGCAGCTTGAACAACGCGCAGGGCAGAGCGAAGACGACAAAAGCAACACCGGCATGAGCGAGCGCACCGCAAGAAGCGGTTCGTGCAAACGCAAGCGCAACCTTCGCCTTCCTGCTCCCATCCGGACTTTGACCGTCGGCTCTGGAATTTCACCAGATCAGCCCCACGATTGCTCGTGGGGGTCGCGGGCTTTCACCGCCGGTAGGGGATTTCACCCAACCCTGCAAGAAGTACTCACATTGCTATGTGGGTAACAGGATATCGGCGTTATTTTGCTTGGCCTCTACGCGAAGCAGCACGATTACACCGCTCAAAATAAGCACGGCGCCAAATAACTGGCGAGGGCTGAAGTCCTGATTCAGAAAGAAGACGCCGCTGCATAGGGCTACAAATACTTCCCACGTTTGAACGACTGCGCTTTTGCTTGCACCGATCAAGTTCATTCCTGCAAAGAAAATGCCCATCGCACCAATGGTTCCAACAATTCCAATTTCTAGAGCGGGCAGCCACACGTCAGCAGTAAACGGCATTGTTGTGGGCAGACCTGGCGGGTCAATGAGCCATACGACGATAAACGAAAATCCGGCGCCGCCGAAGATGAGGATGAGCCCAGAGAGCAAATCAGTTTTTGGCATTGATGCCGCGGCAAGCACGGAGTACATCGCGTACGCAAATGCGCCAAAGACGATGATTGCGACACCAGTTGCTTGTCCGCCAGACAGATCACTTGCACTGAATGCAACACCAATCAACGTGATGGCAAGGCAGGGCCAAATGATTTTTGGTGGAACATGGCGGTAGAACACCCAACCGAATATCACGACCAAGATCGGGTAAAAGTAAAACAGCACCATCGCGAGTCCACTTGGCAAATACTCGAAAGCGGTGAACATGCAGATGCTGTTTGCGTACAAACCAACTGCACCAAGAAAAAACAATTTAAGACTCAGGCGGCGTTCTGGCCATTTACCAATGCCCAGTTTCACCATGCGAACAGCCAGTAGCACAATGACGGCAATCACGTAACGCGATGTCATCAACCCAAAAGAATCAGCACCATGTTCAGTTGCGTGATACACGAAGATCGGCGTAATGCCGTAGAGAGAGGCACTGATGAGTCCAAGCAGCACTCCAAGGACCCCATGGTTTTTCAACACACGGAAAAACTAGTCGCTGGGCTTAGGGCTTAATGCCTGCGGCTTTGTCGCGTTCACGGTCGCGAGAAATAACGCTACGCGCAATTCGAAAGCCAATGAACGCCATGCCGGCAATCAAAACTCCAAAAACAGCAATTTGCATAGCTCCACCGCGATCGCCGCTGAGCACTGGCTTGGTTCCACAACCTGGTTTTGGATACAGACCGACGCACGCGCTGTAATCCATTCCGCTCAACAAGTCGGGAGCGGTGGTTGCACTCGTTGTCTCTATCGGCAGGGTGGTGTCTGAACTCACCTCTGTATCGTCACACTTCTTGGGCTCAATTGCCAGTCCTCAACTAAGGTCATGTGTCTCTATGGCATCGGAATCCACAATGCAGCCAACTGTTTTGGTGGTTGACTTTGGGGCTCAATATGCCCAGTTGATTGCACGTCGCGTTCGCGAGGCGCAGGTGTATTCAGAAATCGTGCCGCATCGTATTACGGCCAAAGAAGTGCGCCAGCGCAAGCCAATCGGCATCATTTTGTCGGGAGGTCCGGCAAGCGTGCATGTTGAAGGTGCGCCCCTACTTGACCCAGAGATTTATGAACTGGGCATTCCCATTTTGGGTATTTGCTACGGCTGCCAATTAATTGCTCAGCAATTGGGCGGAGAAGTGGCACGCGGCGGGCGAGGAGAATACGGGCGAACCACATTGCAACGCATTGCGGGTTCGACTTCGCAGTTGCACCACGATTCAATTCCTGCACAACTCAATGTGTGGATGAGTCACTTTGATGCAGTATCGGTGTTGCCAAGTGGGTTTGTTGCAACGGCGAGTACACCCGATGCGCCAATGGCAGTTATTGAAAGCCCAACTCGCAAAATTTGGGGAGTGCAGTACCACCCAGAAGTTGGACACACCGAACATGGCCAAGATGTATTGGAACAGTTTTTGCACCAACTTGTTGGAGCCGAACGGTCGTGGACCATGTCGTCCATCGTTGATGATCAAGTTGCTGCAATTCGTGAACTCGTTGGCAGCGAGCGTGTGATCTGCGGACTCTCTGGAGGAGTCGATTCAGCAGTAGCTGCAGCCTTAGTGCATAAAGCAATCGGCAGTCAGTTGACATGTATCTATGTAGACATCGGATTAATGCGCAAGAACGAAAGCGCGCAAGTGGTTGAGACGTTTAAGCGCAACATGGGTATTGAACTCATTCATGTCGATGCCGGCGCGCGATTCTTTGAAAAACTCAAAGGAATTACTGAGCCCGAGGCGAAGCGCAAAGCAATTGGTGAAACCTTCGTTCGTATTTTTGAAGAACACACGGGCGGAATCACCGATGCAAAGTTCTTGGTGCAAGGAACGCTGTATCCAGATGTGATTGAAAGTGGTGGCGTTGACGGAACTGCAAGCGTGATCAAGAGTCATCACAATGTTGGCGGACTTCCAGACGATATGACGCTGAAGTTGTGTGAACCATTGCGCACATTGTTTAAGGACGAAGTGCGCAAGGTGGGAACCGAACTTGGTTTGCCAGATGAAATTGTGTGGCGTCAACCGTTCCCGGGCCCAGGTCTTGGCGTGCGCATCATTGGTGAAGTCACACCAGACAAAGTGGCAATTTTGCAAGAGGCCGATGCCATTGTGCGCGAAGAAGTAAAACTTGCCGGACTAGAACGCGAAATTTGGCAAGCGTTTGCTGTGCTTGCAGACATTCGCTCGGTAGGTGTGATGGGCGACGAGCGTACCTACGGTCGGCCAATCATTATTCGCGCAGTAACCAGCGAAGATGCGATGACCGCAGACTGGGCACGTTTGCCATATGACTTGCTGGAAAAAATGTCATCACGAATCATTAACGAGGTGAAAGGCATAAACCGAGTGGTCTATGACGTCACGTCGAAACCACCGGGAACCATTGAGTGGGAATAGGCGAATTCGCTCTATTTATTGGGCTTTAGCCCGAATGACATCAAACCGTAACCTTGGGTAGGATCATCACATCATGATCCGTGGCGCCGTTGGGCGTATACGTCGAAGCGCACCAACATTGGTGGCCATCATCCTCACCACTTCAGTGGCTGTGGGTTACACCGCTGTGCCCGTGAACGCGAAAGGCAAATTTCCGACGACTGGATCGTCGAGTGACGAGCAGCAGCGGGTGAATCAGATCATTGCTGAACTTGATCGATTGGGAGAACAAATCGACGCGCTAGGCGAAGAATATTCGCTCGCTGTGAACGACATGGAAGACATTGCAATTGAAATCAAGAACACCGAAAAGCGCATCGCTGAAAAAGAAGCTGAACTCTCCACAATGCAGGCAGAACTAAAACAGGTTGCGTTGAAAACATTTACTCATGGTGGTTTGTCAAGTGGTCTTTCGAGCATTCTTGGTTCAACCAGTTCGCTCAGCGACATTGTGCGGAAAAAGTATTTGACAGGTGTTGCATTAAATACTGGTGTAGGCAATACGGATGCGCTGCAAGGCGTAATTGACGACTTGGCGAAAGAGCGTGCAACGTTAGAAAAGCAAAAGAAGAAAGCCGAATCTGCAGCAAACTTTGCAGCGTCTCAATTGGATAGAGCCGAGTCGCTGGCAGTGACGTACGAGCAAAGGCAAGCACAAGCAGAGCGTGAACTTGGAGCGGCATTGCGGACTGAACGTCAGCGTCGTGAGTCTGCTGCATTGGAGTCTGCGCAAAAAGAGGCGGCAAAATTCAAGGGCGCGAAGTACGCCAATGTTGCGCCGGCATCGTCAAAGGCTGGGTCTGCTATTCGTGCCGCGCTTTCACAGTTGGGTGTTCGCTATCGATTCGGTTCTAAGTCGCCGGGTGTTTCTTTTGACTGTTCCGGACTTACGTCGTGGGCGTGGGGAGTAGCGGGAGTGGGAATTCCTCGCACATCTCGAACGCAGTACGCAGGTTTGAATCGCATTCCAACAGCTGCTATTCAGCCTGGAGACTTGATATTCAGTGGGTATCCAATTCACCACGTAGCTATGTACTTAGGTAACGGCCAAATGGTGCATGCTCCCCGTACCGGTGATGTGGTGAAGGTGAGTGCGGTGTACTGGTCGCGCGTCGTTGGAGTAGTTCGGCCAAGATAGTAAGTATGACTGTGTCGCTTCCGGGCTGGAATCATTCAACGTTTACTCATGCCGATGTAACGCATGAGATTTATCGAAAAGGTAATGGACCAGCAGTCATTGTGGTCCATGAAATTCCTGGCATCACACCAAAGGTGTTGGACTTTGCTGAACGAGTTGTTGCGCAGGGTTTCACGGTGGTGATGCCACTACTTGTTGGTGAAGTGGGGCGTGAACCATCGGGCGGTTACATCGCTTCGTCAATGAGCAAAATTTGTATTTCGCGCGAGTTCACCACCATGGCCATGCACAAGACATCGCCAATCATCTCGTGGTTGCGCGCGCTTGCACAGCAGATTCACCGTGAGGTGGGTGGTGTTGGTGTGGGTGCAGTGGGAATGTGTTTCAGCGGTGGGTTTGCACTTGGAATGATGGTCGACGACATCATGGTCGCACCGGTGTTGTCGCAGCCTTCGATGCCATTTGCTGTGGGCGCAAAACGATCTGCAGATCTCAACCTCAGCCCAAGTGACGAAGCCCGCATTGTTGAGCGCGCGCAAGCGGGTTGTCAGGTTTTAGGTTTGCGATTTTCTGGCGACAAGCTGGTCGGCACACGTTTTGATTCGTTGCGCAAGCTTCTTGGTGATGCTTTTGTCGCGGTTGAATTTGAGTCATCTACAAAGCAGGATCACTCTGTGCTGACTGAACACATTCGGGAAGAGGGAGTTACGCGAGTACTTGAGTTTTTGAAATCAAAATTGCTGAAGTAATTACTTTTCAATTTTCACGACATAGCGCGGGTCGCGAAAGCTCTTCAAACTTTGCAGTGCTTTGCTCGCAGTGGTGCACTCGGTAACGAGGTGACGTGCAAGTTTCCCTTTCGCGGCTTTGGCATCGTGGCCGCCAGCTTTTCCAGACTTCTCGTTTAGCCCAACAACGAAGTATTCGCCGATCATGTCGGTGTCAAGGGTGAAAGCTGCGCGATGTTCTTGGGGGAGTAGGTCAATCACTACCGCTCCCTTGAATGCCTTATTCAGCGTTTCCGACAAGGAGTCATGCCACCACTTTGACAGCAAACCGAACGGCGCAAAACGTGCACCCATCTTCAGCCGATAATCGGGAACTGGGTCTGCAGCGCTTACCGCGCCAAGCAATCCTGAAATCACCACGATGCTCTTCAATGCGCGAGTTTGCTGTGTTGATGCAAGCGACGCAAGGTCGAGATGATCCCACACAACTCCGGTGTAGCGCTTGTGTGCGACAAGCGTTGGGGCGCCGCGCAACGATGTGTTTGCATCTTTGGCGCGAGCGAGGTGCGCCTTACTTACACCGAGGAGTTTTTCGTCGCCCCCTTTTACTTTTTTTAATTGATCCACGAGTTCACTTCGTTGAGCGCCGAGTTGTTTTCCAAAAACCCCAGATGTTTCGCGCCATTTAGCCGAGGGGGAACCACCCTCTGCTTTGCCTTCCGAGGGAGGTAACAAGATGAACAGTGATGCCACGACACGAAAGTCTGCCTTACCCATGAGTATCCTTTGGGCATGGCAACCGTAAAACCAGTACAAAGTTGGGAAACCGACTGGGATCACGCCGATCCGGCTTACAACCAGAACGCACACCAAATTTGGGACCAGTTGCGCGGTACATGCCCAGTGGCCCACACTGATCGCTATGGCGGCGCGTGGTTGCCAGTAACTCACGCAGATGTCTCTGCTGTCGCGCGCGATACCGATCACTTTTCTTCCGAAGGCGCAGTGTTGGCAAATAAGCCACCTCGTGACGAGTGGATTTCCACTGCTCCTATAGGCGGTGCACCGCCAATTACGTCCGATCCACCATTTCACGCAGATGCACGTCGTCTCTTGCTTCCGGCGTTCAGCCCGCAAGTGGTTGCCGAATGGGAACCAGAAATTCGCCGCCTTTGTAATGAACTCATTGACAACATGGGCAACATCGACACTGTTGATGCAGCAGTGCAGTACGCACAGAACATTCCTGTGTATGTCATTGCCCGCATGCTTGGCTTGCCGTTAGAAGACAGCGATTATTTCCGCGAAACCGTGCACATGGTGCTCGAAGAAATTGGCGCCGAGTTCGGAGAGCGTCAGGGAGCGTTCGAAAAACTGGATGCATATCTCACCATGCATGTGCAAGACCACATCGACAATCCAAAAGACGACCTCATCGGGTTTTTGCTGAATGCAAAAATTTACGATCAGCCATTGTCGCCACAACATGTGGTTGGCACCATCATCTTGCTGATGGTCGCAGGCATCGACACCACATGGAGCTCAATTGGTTCATCCATTTGGCACCTTGCACAGCATCCGTCTGACTTGCAGCGAATGGTGAATGAACCAGAACTGTTGCCAACAGCCATTGAAGAACTGTTGCGCATGTATGCACCGGTCACCATGGCTCGCATTGTTAGCCAGGACGCAGAAATTGGTGGCTGTCCAGTGAAAGCCGGTGACTCAGTACTGCTTCCTTTCCCTGCGGCAAACCGCGACCCTGAAGTGTTTCCCGATGCCGACAAAGTGATCATTGACCGTGAAGAAAATCGTCACGTTGCTTTCGGCCTTGGTATACATCGTTGTCTCGGTTCAAACCTTGCTCGTCTCGAACTTCGTGTTGCAGTTGAAGTGTTTATTCAACGCTTTCCAAAGTTTGAACTCGCAGATCCAAGCTCGGTTACATGGAGCCTTGGCCAGGTTCGCGGTCCGCGTAAATTGCCAGTACGTGTGACGCAACGCGCATAATTCGTGTCGCATTCGCAACCGCCATCCAGCATTGATCTGGATGCGTTAAATCCAGATCAGCGCGATGCGGTTCTGCATCCAACCGGCCCGTTGCTTGTGGTGGCAGGGGCAGGCTCGGGCAAAACCCGAGTACTTACTCAGCGCATTGCGTATCTCATTGCCAATGGCGCACACCCCATGCACATTTTGGCAATTACATTTACCAATAAGGCAGCCCAGGAAATGCGCGATCGCGTTCAAGCGCTTGTTGGTCCGGTTGCCAAGCAAATGTGGGTCAGCACATTTCACTCGGCTTGTGTTCGTATTCTGCGTGCTCAGGCAGAACACCTGGGGTATCCAAAAACGTTTTCAATTTACGATCAGTCCGATGCGCAGCGTTTAGTCGGCTATTGCATTCGCGACTTGGGGCTAGACCCAAAGCGATATAGCGCTCGTGGCGTGCAGGCACGCATCAGTTTGTGGAAGAACGAATTGGTCATTCCGCATGATGCGGCACAGCAAGTGAACAACACGATTGATCAGAAATATGTCGATGTGTATCGCGAGTATCAAAAGCGCTTAGAGCGCGCAGGGGCAATGGACTTTGACGATTTGCTTACCAATGTGGTGCGCTTGTTCCGTCAACACCCCGACATTTTGCGGGTGTATCAGGAGCGCTTCAAGCACATTCTTATTGATGAGTATCAAGACACCAACATGGCGCAGAACGCCATTGTTGTCATGCTTGGAGCATTGCATCACAACGTGTGTGTTGTGGGTGACTCTGATCAAAGCGTGTATCGCTTTCGTGGTGCAGACTTCCGAAATATCTTGGAATTTGAGAATGCATTTCCTGAAGTAACCACTGTGGTTCTTGCACAAAATTATCGAAGCACTCAAACCATTTTGGATGCCGCAAATGCTGTCATCACGAATAATGAGAGCCGCAAACCCAAAGACTTGTGGACCGATCAGGGCAAGGGCGAAAAGATCGTTCGCTATTTTGCCAATGATGAATTTGACGAAGCCAAGTGGGTAATCGCCCGATTAAAAGAATTGCACGACGATGAGCATCGAAAGTGGAGCGATCTAGCAGTGTTCTATCGCACCAATGCGCAAAGCCGTGTTCTAGAAGAATCGTTAACGCACGGTGGAGTTCCCTACAAAGTGGTTGGCGGAACCAAGTTTTACGATCGCCGTGAAATCAAGGATGCACTGGCGTATTTGCGCCTTGCTTCTAACCCGCTTGACGAAGTGAGCATTAAGCGGGTGCTCAATGTGCCAAAACGTGGCATTGGCGACACCACAGTGACCAAAGTTGACGCATATGCCAATGAAACTGGCATTTCGTTTGCACTTGCTTTGCGCCGGGCCGCCGAGGCAGGCGTAGGTGCCGCTGGAGTTCGTGGAATCAACACGTTTATGCAGCTCCTTGATGAATGTCAATCCATGTTGGAAGAAGGTCCTGGTCCGGTGTTGCGCCATGCCATGGAACGAAGCGGGTATCTTGCCGAACTTGTTGCCGAAGACACGGTTGAGTCTGCTGGCCGTGAGGAAAACGTGCAAGAACTCATTGGTGTTGCCAGTGAATTCATGCAAGTAGATGAATTCCTTGAGCAAGTTGCGCTCGTTGCCGACACTGATCAAATTGATTCAGAAAATCACGTCACGCTCATGACCCTTCACTCAGCAAAGGGTCTTGAGTTCCCAGTTGTTTTCATTGTTGGTGTTGAAGAAGGTATCTTCCCCCACAATCGTGCTCTCACCGACCCAGTGGAATTGGAAGAAGAGCGCAGACTTGCCTACGTGGGAATTACGCGCGCAAAGGAGCGCCTCGTGCTTAGTCATGCATGGAGCAGAAGTTTGTTTGGCAACACCAACTACAACCCTCCATCACGCTTTCTTGCCGAAATTCCTGACGAACTCATTGAACGCGAAGGCAACACCGACTCTGGGGCCGATTCGCAGCGCTACAGCTACCGATCGCAAGCCGATCGCGGTTATGCGCCAACCACACGACTCTCACGAACTGGGCCAAGTGTTACTCCGGTATCAAGTGCTCAGTTGCAAACCGAGAATCATGGTTTGCGTATTGGCGATGAAATTGTTCACCCAACATTTGGTGAGGGAATCATTATCGACATTCGTGGCCAGGGTGAAAAAGCAGAAGCTGCCATTCGCTTTCGCTTAGTTGGCGAGAAGCATCTTTCGCTTGCTTGGGCTCCGTTGAAAAAATCTGGTCAGTAGGTTCGTTACGGAGTTACGGGGTTCATAGTTCCCCGCAAGTCAATGAGCAACGTTTTCTTGTTTTCAACGATTGGACGAACATCAGTTGGTGGCATGAGTTGTTCGACCGTCAGCGCGCGACCCTCGCAGTCGGTGAATGTGTCAGTCTTCTCAATTTGAGTTACAAGACATTCATCAGTTCGGTCGGCAGGGTACGCGTAGTACACCTGCCATCCCTTTGCTACATCGGTACCGTTGTGGTCAATCACAATTGATCGCTTGCCCAACGGATCGCGGAGGTCTGGGTACAACACGGGCCCAGACTCTGAAATTGATTTGGCGATGTCTGCTACTTCACCAACAGCAAATGTCCGGTCGCCAGTTGTGGGAGTCACCTCGGTGTTATTGGTGACGTATGTCGCCATCAGCCACGTCACTCCAAACAGAGCAGCAAAAAAAACGATCCCGCCGGCAATGGGCAATACCGCACGGGCAAAGGGAGAACTGGGCCGTCCGAACATGCCTTAAGTGTTGCCGATGCAGCCTGGCGATGCCTATTTCTCGGGCGGACTGGTGGGTTGGTATCGGTCACGTCTGAGGGCGTAGGGTTCTGTAGTCGTGAAACGTCCTTACCGCGTTGTAGTGGCCAAGCCTGGCCTAGATGGCCATGATCGAGGCGCCAAAACCATCACTCGTGCTTTGCGCGACCATGGTTTCGAAGTGATTTATACGGGGTTGCATCAGTTGCCCGAGCAAATTGCAGAGACCGCTTTGCAAGAAGACGTGGACGCAGTTGGTTTGTCGTTGTTGTCTGGCGCACACCTCACTTTGTTTCCGCGAGTGATGGAAGAGCTTCGTTCGCGAAACCTTGGTGATGTGTTGGTATTTGGTGGAGGAGTGATTCCCGATGCCGATGCACGTGAATTGCGCAAGCAAGGTGTTGGCGAAATATTTGGACCAGGTTCATCGTTGAAAGACATCGCAAGTTGGCTCGAGCAGGCGCTTGATGCACGCGAGCAATAACAAGAAAGAAGCACATGGACCTTTTCGAGTATCAAGGCAAGCAGTATTTTGCGAAATACAACATTCCTGTTTCTGCTGGCGGTGTTGCACACACCGTAGATGAAGCAGTTGCAGAAGCCGAGAAGGCTCAGTACCCAGTCGTCGTGAAAGCCCAAGTACAGGTTGGTGGACGCGGCAAGGCCGGCGGAATCAAGTTGGCAACGAATGCCGACGAGGTTCGCTTGCATGCAGGAAACATTTTGGGTATGGACATTAAGGGCCATGTTGTAAAGCGCGTATGGATTGAGCACGCATCAGACATCGCCGAGGAGTACTACGCATCGTTCACGCTTGATCGCGCCGCGAAGCAACACCTCCTCATGTTGTCTGCACAAGGTGGAGTTGAAATTGAAGATGTTGCTGCCAAAGATCCAACAGCAATCGTGAAACTGCATATCAACCCCATCATCGGTTTGTCGCTTGCCACTGCGCGTCAAGCATCAGTAGATGCAAAGATTCCCGAGAAGGCACTCGATGGAGTTGCCGACATGTTGGTGAAATTGTACGAATGTTTCACCAAGGGTGACTGCGATCTTGCTGAAATTAACCCATTGATTTTGAAGCCAACTGGTGAAGTGCATGCACTTGACGCAAAAGTAAGCCTTGATAGCAATGCGGCCTTCCGTCACCCTGAGTGGGAAGCGTACGCAGCAACAGAAGAACTTGATGCTCGCGAACAGCTGGCTCGTGAAAAGAACCTCCAATACATCGGTCTTGATGGAACTGTAGGAATCATTGCGAACGGCGCCGGCTTGGCGATGAGCACCTTGGATGTGGTGAACCAAGTTGGAGGCAGTGCAGCCAACTTCCTCGACATTGGTGGTGGAGCAAACGCAGAACTGATGACCGCTGCGCTGGAAGTAATTAACTCAGACGCCAAAGTGAAGAGCATTTTCATCAATATCTTCGGTGGAATTACACGTGGAGAAGAAGTAGCCAAAGGAATTGTTGAGGCGGTGAATCGCGTAACGCTTCGTGCTCCAATTGTTATTCGCCTTGATGGCACCAATGCTGAAGAGGGCCGCAAGATTCTTGCTGAGGCAGGCATTCCAGATTCACAGCTCACCAGTCGACCAACCATGCTCGAAGCTGCTCG
>JBEGVD010000073.1:0-16154 GCA_041178585.1 Actinomycetota bacterium | reverse complement strand
GGCTCTAAACGAAAAGGATTATGGCGACATTGCAGCGGCCAAGCAGGGTGGTGCAGAGTGGATTGCGCTTTCGTTTGTGCGCGACTCGGCGATCATCGAAGAAGTACGCAGCATTGTTGGTGACGAACCGCGCATTATCGCCAAGATCGAACGTCGTCAGGCGCTCATGAACCTTGAAGCAATTACGCGCGCATCCGATGGAGTGATGGCAGCGCGCGGTGATTTAGGTGCAGAGTTGTCGTTTGAAGAAGTGCCAAACATGCAGCAACGCATTGCCGACTTAGCGATGATTGAAGGCAAGGTTTCTATTTGCGCCACCGAAATGATGGAGTCCATGCGTACGAATCACCGACCAACGCGTGCAGAAGTTGCCGACGTTGCGGGGGCAGTGCGTGAAGGTTTTAGCGCTGTCATGCTGTCAGCAGAAACCGCTACTGGGCACGACCCGATTAATGCAGTTACTGCAATGGCTCGAATTTGTGATGCCAATGAAACTCATGATGGGGCAAAATCATTTGCTGATGCACATCCAACTGAATCCGCAGTTGGTGCCGCAACTGCAGCGCTTGCAAAACGAACTGGCGCTGCCAGCATTCTTGCTCTTACCTATTCGGGCTATTCGAGTGAAATTTTGTCAGCATGTCGACCTGATGCGAGCATCATTGCCGCAACACCGTCGCCTGAAGTTGCTCGACGACTTCGTTTGTATTGGGGTGTGACACCGCTCGTCTGCCAGCGCAACATTGACATGACTGTTGCAGTGGATGATGCGTTTAATGCAGCTGTTGACCAGGGTCTGGTGCAATCAAATGAACTTGTTGTGGTGTGTGCATCACGCGAGAACATTCGCTCTGCAGCCGACACCATTTGGGTGCACAACGCTTAACTCTGCGCTCGTAGGCATACTGGCCAAAGGATTAGGGTTCTACCTATGACTTCCGAACACGTGGATGTAGTGGTGGTAGGTGCGGGGCTTTCGGGAATTGGGGCTGGCTACCACTTGCAAACCCTGTGCCCAGATCGCAGCTATGTCATTTTGGAAGGTCGTGACAGCCTCGGTGGCACATGGGACTTGTTCAAGTATCCGGGAGTTCGTTCGGACAGCGACATGCATACGTTGGGGTTCAGTTTCAAACCGTGGACAGAAGCAAAGTCCATCGCCGATGGCCCATCAATTTTGAAGTACCTCAAGCAAACGGTTTCGCAATTCGGAATTGATAAACACATTCGCTACGGACTGTTGGTAACAAAAGCGCAGTGGTCAACTGACGATGCACAGTGGACAGTGACGTCGACAAATAAAGCAACAGGTGCAAGCAACACGTATACGTGTTCGTTCTTGTTTATGTGCTCTGGCTATTACAGCTACAAAAAGGGTCACACACCAGAGTTCACAGGGCGTGAACGGTTTAAGGGAACCATCGTGCACCCGCAAGAGTGGCCTACTGACCTTGACTATGACGGCAAGCGTGTGGTGGTCATCGGTTCTGGTGCAACTGCGGTCACCATTGTTCCATCAATGGCAGACAAGGCTGCACATGTCACCATGTTGCAGCGTTCGCCGACATACATGGTGTCGCGTCCCGATCACGATGTGATGGCAAACCGCATGCGCAAAGTATTGCCAGAAAAAGTGGCCTACAACCTGACGCGCTTTAAAAACACGTGGCGCCAGCAGTTGGTGTACAACAAGACACGCACCGACCCCAACAAAGTGAAGCAACTTTTACTTGGCGGAATTCAGTTAGAACTCGGCGCCAACTTTGACATTGCAAAACACTTCACACCGAACTACAACCCTTGGGATCAGCGCTTGTGCTTGGTGCCAAACGGAGACTTCTTCAAGGCAATGCGCGAGGGCAAAGCTTCAGTGGTTACCGATCACATTGCATCGTTTACCGAAACAGGAATTCAACTCGCATCAGGTGAACACCTTGATGCCGACATCATCGTTACGGCCACTGGGCTCGAACTCGTCACGCTAGGTGAAATGGATTTCTTCGTTGACGGCAATCAGGTGGATTTCGCCAAAACTTGGACGTACAAGGGCTTTGCCTATTCCGACATTCCAAACATGGCTTCCACATTTGGTTACATCAACGCATCGTGGACTTTGCGTTCCGACCTGACAGCCGAATATGTATGCCGGTTACTGAACCACATGCGCAAGAAGGGCGTTGTGCAGTGCACGCCTCGATTGCGCGAACAGGACCGCAACATGAAAGAACGTCCGTGGATTGACGGATTCTCTTCTGGGTATATGCAGCGCATGATGCACCGCATGCCTCGCCAAGGTGACCACGAGCCGTGGATTAACCCACAGAACTATCGCCGCGACAAGAAGATGTTTAAGCATTCACCGATTGACGATGGTGTTATGCAGTTCTCAAAGCAATCCGCACGTGTCTAACGACAATCTGATCAGACTCATCCGTACGATTCCCGACGTTCCGTCGCCGGGAATTATGTTTCGCGACATTACGCCGCTACTTGGTGACGCTGAAGGGTTTCGCCAAACTATTGCGGCACTGATTGATGCATCGCCAAGCCGCACGGTGTCCAAGGTGGTTGGGGTGGAGGCTCGGGGTTTCATTTTGGCTGCTCCGGTTGCCGAGGAACTTGGCGCTGGGTTTGTGCCTGTGCGCAAGCCAGGCAAGTTGCCGTGGAATGTAGTCAGTCAGGATTACGAGTTGGAATACGGTACCGACCGCCTAGAAATCCATGAAGACGCAGTTGGTCACGGCGACACCGTGCTCATTGTGGACGATGTGTTGGCTACTGGTGGAACAGCGGAAGCCACTATTCGCTTAGTAGAGGGCCTCGGCGCAACGGTTGCTGGGCTGGTCTTTCTGATTGAGCTTGATGCGCTCGGTGGTCGGTCAAAACTGAGCGACTACCCAGTTTCCTCAGTGCTGCACTTCTAGCAATTATTCGTAGTCCTCAACGTCGATTACAGCGTCGTCCTCAGCCGGAAGTTCGGCAATGTTCTGCCGTTGGCGGAGTTCGTCAATCTTCTTGATTTCGCGGCCAAGGCCTTTGAAGCGCTTGCCAACCGTGAGGTCGTCGAGTTCTTCCTGCAAGTTGTCGAAGTTCTTCTTCACCTTGTCAAGCGACTTGGTGTACGCCTCCCACTGCTTTTTGAACTTGCCCATCATCTGCATGATTTGGGCAGCCGTTTCTTCGGTGTGGAAGCTTTCAGTGGCTTGGCGAACGACAACTAAGAATGCGTACAAGGTGAGGGGAGAGCACAACACCACTTTGCGCTCAAGAGCCCAGTCGATCAGCTCTGGGTCGGCTTCGTGCACAAAACCCGTAATGCTTTCGTTTGGCACAAACAGCAATACATAGTCCAACGAGTGTTGCGTGGTGGAAACTACGTAGTCGCGCTTCTGCAGTTCGGTCACACGTGCCCGAACCGCAGTGACGAACTCGCGCTTTAGTTGTTCGCGCGACGTGGCTTCTGTTGCTGCCACATACCTTGCGTATGAGTCGAGAGGAAACTTTACATCCATGTACAACACGCGGTCGGGTGGCATGAGGAACGTGTAGTCGGGGCGACCGCCACCGGTAATGGTGTCTTGCTTTTCGTAGTTGATGCCCTCAATGAAGCCAGCGGCACGCAACATGTCTTCTGCCATGCGTTCTCCCCATTGGCCACGAGCCTGTGAACTGGAAAGCACGCTGTTTAAGTCGCCAGCGGTTTTGGCAAGTGCGGCAACCGCTTCCTCGACATTGCCAAATTTTTTCGTGTTCTGTTCGCGAAGTGTGGCAATTTCGGCGTCCATTTCGGCGATGCGGCGACCGATGTCCTCTTGCACATTGCGCAGCGAGGTATCAATTTGCTGGGCGCTCTTACCGAACCGTTCGCCAGATGCCTCGGCAACGCGGTCTGCTGCAAGCTTGATGGACTCTTCGCGGTCGCGTCGGGACTGCTCGGTAAGGGCGGCAAGCGCATCGGACAATGCAGATTGCACCACATGATTGACTTGGCCAGCGATGTCGACTTGTGGCGTTGCCTCAAGAGTTGGCAGTGCAGGCGCAGAGCCTCGGCGAGTTGCAAGAAAGAGAACGCCTGCGCCAATGGCAAGGCCAACGATGAGAGGGAGAATGAAGTCCATCAGGCGATGGTACTGAAAGGGTGCTGCAGATTTCCGCGGTTAGGCACGCGGGTAATGGCAGGCAACAAACTGGCCGTCTGAAACTTCGCGAAGCATTGGCTCCTCTGTTGCACACAACTCTGTTGCAGCAGGGCAGCGTGTGCGGAAGCGACAACCAGATGGAGGGTCAACTGGCGATGGTGGTTCCCCCGTGATCGGGGTTCGTTCTGTCTTGTATGTCGGGTCTGGAACAGGAACCGACGAAATGAGAGCAGCGGTGTAGTGGTGAGCAGGTTTCGAATAAATGGATTCGGTAGTGCCAATTTCGCACACCTTACCCAGATACATCACCATGATTCGGGTGCTGATTGCTTTGACTACTGAAAGGTCGTGGCTGATGAAGATCAGTGTCAGACCATATCGTTCCTTCATATCATTCAAGAGGTTCAGAATCTGCGCTTGAATACTGACGTCGAGAGCACTCACCGGCTCATCGCAAATCAGCATCTTTGGTTCAAGTGCCAAACTGCGGGCAATGCTGATGCGCTGACATTGTCCACCAGAGAACTCGTATGACTTGCGATCAAGCACCAATTCAGGATCAAGGCCAACGTTGTTCAGAAGTGACTTGACCTTTTCGAGTCGTTCGTTCTCATCACCCTTAGACCAAATCCAGAGAGGTTCTTCAACAATCTGACGAACTGTCATTCTTGGATCAAGTGAAGAAATCGGGTCTTGGAAGATCATTTGAATTGATGTGCGGGCCTCGCGAAGATCTTTCTTGGAGAGCGCGGTTAGCTCGTTGTTGGAAAAGCGGACTGTTCCCGACTTTGGTTTCTGAATTTGCAGAAGAGCCTTGCCGAGAGTCGTTTTTCCACAGCCTGATTCACCGACGACAGCTAATGTTTCGCCTTCTTTAACATCAAAACTCACCTGGGAAACTGCGTTGACAACCTTGTTTCCGGGAACTTTGAACTCAACAACAAGATCTTCAACTCGAAGAATGACATCTGAGTCTTTGCGTAGGTGTGCATGATTGGACATGGTCAGCTCACTTTTCTCTGAATTGAGTCGCCAAGCGGGAACCAGCAGCGATAGAGGTGGCCATCTTTGGCCACTTCAAGCTCTGGATGGTCTGTGAAACACTTGTCCTGTGCGTAGTTGCAGCGTGGCGCAAATCCGCATCCAGGAGGCCTGTCGGTTGGGTCGGGGAGACGGCCTTCAATGACTGGCAACCGTGAACCAGCCTTCATATTGATATTTGGAATCGATTTGAACAATGCCTCGGTGTACGGCATTTTCATATTTGCAAACAACTCGGTGGTCGGTGCCTGTTCAACAATCTCGCCTGCGTACATCACCGCTACATAGTCGGTGTTGCCAGCAACGACACCAAGGTCGTGGGTGACAAGCACCATTGTCATGTTGAGTTCCTGGCGCAAATCGGTAAGCAACTCCAGAATTTGGGCTTGCACAGTCACGTCGAGTGCGGTGGTCGGTTCGTCTGCAAACAGCAATTTCGGGTTACATGAAATAGCGATTGCAATCATGATGCGTTGGCGCATGCCTCCCGAAAGTTGACTTGGAAACTTGCGCAACATTCTCGCTGGTTCGGGAATACGTACAAGCGTGAGCAACTCAATACTGCGCGCCTTCGCTTCCTTGCGGCTCATGCCAAGACGAACACGCAGGCTCTCTTGAAGTTGCGAGCCAATCCTGCGAACTGGGTTAAGCGCAGTCATTGGGTCTTGAAAAATCATGGCCATGCCAGTGCCAAACTCATTGCGAACTTCGTCGCGGGACATGTCTGAAAGCACCTTGCCATCAAAGGTGATGCGGCCTTCGCGAGTGACATTACTTCCAGTGAGTAGCCCCATGGCTGCACGGGACATAACAGTTTTTCCGGAACCGGACTCACCAACAATGCCAATACTGGTTCCTGCTTCAACTTCGAGATCAACCCCACGTACGGCTTCAAGCTGACCGCGGTGTGTAGCAAAGCGAACCTTCAGGTTTTCAAGCTTGAGAATTGAACTCATATCTTGCCCTCACGGGAATCGAGTTGGGATCGAAGATGGTCGCCAATTTGGTTGAAAGCAATAACGGTGAGCGCAAGCACAATGACAGGCACGTACATCGATTGTGGAGCGTAGGTGAAGTCACCCGCAACGCGTCCGATCATTGCACCCCAGCTCACTCCGTCAATAATTCCAACACCCAATAGCGACAATGCACCTTCAGCAACGATGACCACACCGATTGCCAAGAAGATCACCGCGTAAATTGCCGGCAGCACGTTTGGCACGATGTGCTTAAAGATGATGTGGCGGTCCTTCATGCCCATCGACCTAGCAGCAACGATAAATTCACGGTTCACCCACGACAGAGTCGCACCGCGTGCAATTCGTCCAAGAATCGGAATGATCACCACGGTGAGCGAGAAGATGATGATGAAGACGCGACGGTTGGGGTCAATCGGGATTGAAGGATCCACACTCGTTGCAAGAATCGCAACCAGTGCAAGACCAAGAACAAGGTTGGGAATTGACAGCAAGATATTGAAGAACAGGTTGACCACAAGGTCGACCTTTCCCCGAACGTAGGCCGAACCAATGCCAATTGCCGAGCCAATGAGTCCACCAATGCCTACGGATACCAAGGCAATCAGAATTGAAATTCGAGCACCGTTGATCACGTTAGAAAGCAGGTCGTAACCGTTAATGTCTGTGCCTAAAAAGTGGCCAGGGCTGAACAGACCAACGCCAGATGCATCTGGGTCGTATTCGGTGGGGTCGAGTAAGGGAAGAAAGTTTCCCGTCACGACAAAAAAGAACACCAACAGCACCCATAACACACTTATTTTGCTTGGCAGATTGAGGGTTGACCACAATTTACGCATTGCGTCGCTCCCTTGTACGAGGATCTACGAATCCGAGGACCACGTCAATGATGCCATTAAACAGCACGTAACCAACAGCGATCAGTGCAATATAGGACTGCAAAGCGAAGAACTGCCGAGAGAAGATGGCGATTCCAATTTCTGTTCCAAGACCCGGAATCGAAAAGATTTGTTCAATCACCAATGTTCCACCGATGAGAGCGCCCATGTTCAAGGCTGCGCTCGTGAACAGCGTGGTGGAACTTGGCCGAAGTACGTGGGTGAACAAAATGCGTCGGTTGCTGAGACCCTTTGAGGCAGCCATTGTTACGTAGTCTTCGCGCAGCGTAGCGATTACGTCGCTTCGCAGTAGGCGAGAGTAGGTGGCAATGGTTGGTATCGCTAGCGACAAGACAGGAAGAATCATGGTCTTGATATGTTCCCCAAGGCCTTCAGATGGTGAAACGTAACCAAGTGGCGGTAACCAGCCCAGCTTCACTCCAACAAAGATTGCAAGTAACAGACCAAAGACAAAGTTGGGTATCGATGCAGCGGCGAAGAGGCTGTAACTGATTGCACGGTCAGAGCGGCGACCAGCGCGATAAGCAGTAAATATTCCCAGAGGAATGGAAACGAGCAGTGCAACAATTTGCACATACACAACGAGTCGTAGCGATATGGGCAGCGCCGTTGCGAGTCGGTTTGAGACTGGTTCTCTACCGCCACCAGGGAAAATGATGTATCCAAAGTTGCCGCGGACGAAGTCATTGAGCCAGTGGAAGTAAAAGGTGAACGCATTGCCATCGAGCCCGAGTGATTTCAGTTGCTCATTGACGCTTGCTTCATCACCGGGAGCGATGTACAAATCTTTCAAGCCAACAGGAAGTAATTGCAAAAGAAGCGAAACGATGAGCGTTGAGCCGAAAATCACTAATAGCAAAGGCACAACACGTTTCAACACGTTGTTCACTAACCCCAAGTTTTTCCCCACGCCGAAATACTAATCTGTCAAATTCGGAAAACATAATTGGAAAACATAATTGGGTCGCAAATATAAAAAAATCGGGTGTTGGCAATATGCCAACACCCGATTTCTTAAATTACTGCTTATTGACTATTTACTTTTCGAGGTAAACACCAACGAAGTTAATACCAGCATTGGTCATCGGAATACCGGCTCCACCTGAAGCAAGCGTGAACTTGTCAAAGCCTTTCAACTTCTTGCTCATACCTGTGGCATAACCAAGAGTTGGTCCAGGAAGAACAACTGCGTTCTCTTGGACATATTTGGTGACAGCCTTCAAGTTTGCGGTTCTTGCCGATGTGGTATCGAACTGTGCCTTCCACACCAGAGCATCAAGCGCTGGGTCGTTGAGACGTGCCGGGTTAATCACCGCACCGAAGTTCTTGAACACGAATCCAAGCGCTGCGCTCGCTCTGGTTAAGCCACCAAGAAACAGGTTTCCAGGTGCGTTAAACGAGTTTGACTGAATGAATGGAAGAGTGAACTCCGAGCCAGTTCCTTCGAACAACGTCGTTGGGTACATCTGGTATGGGTTGACCTTTCCAGTCGTTGGCGTTGGAAAAGCATTTGCCGTGATTGTTGCTGTGTCTTCTGTCGAAATATTGACAGTGATGCCAGCCTTCTTCATGATTTGAGCAAATGTCTTTGCGCCCGCCTGAGATTCAGAACTTGGGTCTGCAGGAAGGGTAAAGGTGAGATCTTTTCCGGTCTCTGCCTTGTATGCCGCTACATACTGCTTGGCCTTTGCAAGGTTGTAGGTAATGAATCCAGTTTTGTTAAACATCACGTTTGCCGGTCCGACGATTGACGTTGGAATCGCTCCCAAGCACTTGTTCTTGAAGCAGTTGCGTGCTTTGTAGAAGGCAGCCACGTCGTATGCGTAAGCAACGGCCAAACGAGCATTGAGTTTGTTGAACGGCTCAATTGCGTGATTGAACATATTCATTGCGTAGTAGTCGTAACGGCTCTCGATGAGCTGCAAATTCTTGTTTTCTTTAACGTTGAGAATTTGCTTAATTTCACCAGCAGAGGTGAATTGTGCAGCGTCAAGAGTTCCAGAACGCAATCCGTTTACACGCTGTGTTGCCTGGTTGACGTACTTGAACGTAATTGAGTTCAGGTATGGCAATTGTTCGCCCGCGCTGTCTTTACGCCAGTAAGAAGTGTTCTTCACCACTTTGGTTTCAGTTGGGCTTACTTTTTCAAACTTGAACGGTCCAGTTCCCTGACCCTTTGTCGCACACTGTGTTTTGTTTGAGAGGTCGGAAAGTGCACGAACAAAGTTGCGACCCGATGCGTACATCGTTGCTGGCCAGTCAACTTGACCGTTCCACAAATCAATCTTGAATGTCATTGCATCAATTGCTGAAGCAGACTTGAAGTTTGCCGAGAATGGGATTCCCGATCCAAGCGTGTGGTCTGGGTTTCCACGTCCAGTTGAGATAAGACCGATGTAGTAGGCACCAGCTGTTGCTTGTACGTTCGCTACTGCAGCTGCAGCGTTGAAATCTGTACCGTCGTGGAACTTAATTCCTGAACGCAACTTGATTGTCCACGTCTTGAAGTCCGCACTTGGTGATACTGCTTCTGCAAGGTAAGGAACGATTTCACCGTTTGACTTCTTTTCAAAGAAGCCCTCGTACACGGTCTTCATAATTCCCAATGCCGAGTTTGAAGCATTTGGTGAGTAACAGGTGGTGAGTATCTGGTTAAACACACCAACGGTGATGTCGCCGCCAGACTTCGTGCCTGCTTGTACCTTTGCTGCACTACTGCCGGATACGCCGACAGTCGAAACAGCAAGTGCGAGACCCAAACCGATTGCGATTTGGCGTACTCGACGTGAACGCTTGACGTTCAATGTCATGAATTTCCCCCTATTCAGTCACCGGGATGGTGACCATTGAATGAGGCAAGCCTACGGTTGGGTGTAGAGCCGCGTCAAGCCAGGAGCCCTAAGTTTCCTTGGTATATCAGTGCTAACTGTTGTTAGCGACAGTTGATAGTGAAGTGAAATTACTTCTGTTGCGTGACGCGTAATTGATCAAGTGGTATGTGGCAACGCATGAAGTGTCCAGGCTCAACTTCCTTGAGTTCTGGCTCCACGGTGGTGCACAAACCTTCAACGCCACTGCCGGCCATACGTGGGCAGCGCGGGTTCAGTACGCAACCATTTGGTGGGTTGGACGGGCTTGGAACAGATCCGGTTAGTGGAATTCGCTTACGAACGGTGCCATCAATGTTTGGAACCGAGGAAAGTAGGGCTTCGGTGTACGGGTGGTGTGGCCCGCCAAATACTTGATTTGAATCGCCAAACTCGACAACACGGCCGAGATAGAGGACTGCGATCTTGTCGGAGATGTAGCGAACCACGCCCAAGTCGTGGGAAATGAAAATGAAGCTGGTGCCGTCTTGCTTTTGTAGATCGACAAGCAGGTTCAAAATAGTTGCCTGTACCGATACGTCGAGTGCCGATGTTGGTTCATCGCACACCACCAGTTGAGGCGAGCCGGCGAACGCACGTGAAATGGCTACGCGTTGCTTGAGGCCACCCGAGAGCTGGGTTGGGCGAGCGCTGTGCAGCGATGCTTCAACTCGCATGCCTGACAACAACTCGTGGGCCCGATCGTCCGACTCGGTGCCGTTTAGCCCACGCAGTTTTTGCACAGCGCGTGACACGATGCGTGTAACGCTGTGTCGGCGGTTGAGTGCTTGATCGGGGTTCTGGAACACAATTTGCATCGCGCCAACGTCTGAAATATCGCGTTTTCTCAGAGTTGC
This sequence comes from Actinomycetota bacterium, assembly GCA_041178585.1. GTDB lineage: Bacteria > Actinomycetota > Acidimicrobiia > Acidimicrobiales > Ilumatobacteraceae > UBA3006. Next base: position 5,374 of record JBEGVD010000073.1, on the reverse strand, counting down.
AGCAAGGTTCTTTCCGTCAAGGACAACCTGGCTGCCTGAATCTGATCCTGTTAGTCCAAGAATCAACTTTGCGATAGTGGTTTTTCCTGCACCGGATTCGCCCACAAGTCCAAGAGTTTCACCAACGCCTACTGAGAGCGAAACATCGTTTACAACTTGAACTGTGCGACCTTCTTGAGTGAATGCTTTAGACAGGTGATCGATGTTCAACAGGCGCGTACCAGTTGTTTTGCGGTTTTGATCTTGAGAAACGTTCACTTGGACCGCGTCAACTGCACGAGGCATTGATTGCGCCTGGGCATAGTTGAAGCAACTAGCCGCATGGCCTGTACCGATACTTACTGCTTCAGGTTTTGTGGTCCTGCAACGTTCTTCAACTAACGCGCATCGATCGACATAAACACAGCCATCAAATTTTGCACCAAGTGCCGGTGGAGTACCAAGAATGGTGTCGAGGCGATCGGTGTTCTTATGTAGGCCTCCACGAGGGATGCAGCGTAACAATCCAACCGTGTATGGGTGGCTTGGGTTATTAAAAATTTCTTCAGTGGAGCCTTCTTCGACAAGTGAGCCCGCGTACAACACGCCGACGCGATCGCACATGTGGCGGATCACTCCAAGGTTGTGTGAAATGAACAACACCGCAGTTCCGGTTTCGCGACGCAACTGACGAACAAGTTCAAGCACTTCAGCTTCAACAGTTGCGTCGAGTCCAGTCGTTGGTTCATCCATTACCAGTAGGCGAGGGTTGGTGGCAAGAGCCATTGCAATGACCACTCGCTGGGCCATACCGCCAGAGAGTTGGTGTGGGTACCTGCGCATCACGCTTTCCACGTCGGCAATCTGGACGCGCGCGAGGGCTTCGTATGCGTGCTTCATCGCAACTGATTCAGATTCCCCAGAGAGTTCAAACACTTCGGCGACCTGCTTGCCGATACGCACGGTTGGGTTCAGCGCTGCAATTGGGTTCTGATACACCATTGAAATCGCAGATTTGCGAAGGTTGCTTACCTCGTCTGCAGACATGGCGGTCATGTCGTTGCCCTCAAACAGAATCTGTCCGCCTGAGATTTTGCCGTTACGTGGCAGGTATCTCATCGCTGCAAATGCTGCGGTCGACTTGCCACAACCCGATTCACCAACAAGTCCATACGCCTCGCCAGGAGCAATTGAAAATGAGACGCCACGAAGAACATCTTTTTCGATCCCGCGAACGGTGTACTGCACCTGGAGGTTGCGCAACTCGAGGGATGGGATGGTGCTCATACTTCAAATACCTCGAGCAATCCATCTGAAATCAGGTTCACACTTACCGCAAGCGACGCGATGGCGATTGCCGGAAATAAAGTCGGCCACCAAATATTGCTGAAGATGTATGCCCAGTTCTCTGAAATCTGGGATCCCCAGTTAGGTGATCCTGCTTCAACGCCTGCACCCAAGAACGACAGGGTCGCAATAGCAAAAATTGCGTAACCCAGACGCACGGTGAATTCGACAATGATTGGAGGCAACACGTTGGGGAGAATTTCCTTAAACAAAATGTGTGGTGTGCGCTCGGCACGCAAACGCGCAGCCGCAACGTATTCGAGTTCGGCTTCGCTGAGCACTGCTGCACGCACCGTGCGAGCGATGTTCGGGGCAAATACAAAACCAATAACACCTACGGTGATGCCGCTTGACTGACCATCCAGTGCTGCAATTGCGAGAAGTGCAACAATCAGAACTGGAATCGCCGAGATGGCCTCAAGTATTCGCATCAAAATAATGTCGAACCAGCCCTTGAAATACCCTGCGGCCAAGCCAAGTGTTCCACCAACTATGGTTCCCAGAGCGGTTGCGAGAAACGACATCCACACGATCAATTGGGTTCCTGCGAGCACTCGTGAAAACACATCTTGACCAAGTTTGTTGGTGCCAAACCAGTATGTGCCCGATGGCTTTTTGGATACAGCCATGAAGTCCATTGCGTCATAGGGGTATGGCGCAATCATGCTGCCGAAAACTGCAATCAATAGCCAAAAACTAAGAATGAAAGCACCAACGAGGAAAGCTTTGTTGCGACGAAGCAATTGAAAACGTTCCGCGCGGATCGCCTTGCGCTCTGCGTTTGACTTTGTTCGTACTGCAGAAGATGACGTGTTCATTCAGAAATCCTGCTTCGAATTCGGGGATTAAGCACTGCAAACAAAATGTCTGCGGCAAGTTGGAACAACACGATGACAAGGCTTGTCAGCATCACTCCGCTTTGCAGTACCGCATAGTCGCGACCACCGACCGCATCGCGCAAGATAGTTCCGAAACCTGGATAGTTGAACACGATTTCAACCGCAACAAGTCCACCAACAAGGTAGGGCACTTGTGATGCAATGACGGCGATTGATGGAAGTAAGGCATTACGCAGAACGTGGGTAACAACTGCGCGACGCCGGCTGAGTCCTTTGAGTACCGCGGTACGCATGTAATCGGATTCGAGTGCTTCAATCACGCTTGCACGGGTGATACGTGCAATGTACCCAAAGAGCACGAGCAACAACGCGGTTGATGGAAGGATGAGATGTTCAATCTGGGAGAGAAACGATGGATCACCGCGCGTAGGAAAAGCGGTGACTGGCAGGACCTCAAGGGTGACACCAAAGACCAAGATCAGGGTTACTGCCCACACGAACTCGGGAATTACTGCAGCAGAAAGCCCGCCCACTGTGAGGAAACGATCGACCAACTTGCCTCTGTACATCGCTGCAACAATGCCACCCGCAATGCTCAGAGGAACAATGATGAGAAATGACATCAGCGCCAACCGCGATGAGTATCCAATTGCTGGCAAAAGCAACTCGGACGCTGGCTTGTTGAAGGCCATCGATGTCCCCAAATCGCCAGTTAACAAATCACGAAGCCAACGGTAGAACTGGGTGAGTAGTGGTTCGTCGAGCCCGAACTTGGCATTGAACTTGACAAGATCTTCTTCGGTTGCGCTTCTGCCTAAGTATCTGCGCGCAACGTTGCCAGGCAAGATGCGTGTGAGGAAGAAAACAATCGTTGCAACAATGAACATTGTCACGACCGACAGCCCCAGGCGGTTGAGTATGTACTTCTTCATGCGGGTACGAAATCATATACATAGGTTTGCGAGTGTGACTAATTTCCTGATTACCAGTTTTGCCAATTTGCATATGCAAAAAGACCCGGCTCGCAGATGCGAACCGGGTCTTTTTTGAATCACCCCTAGCGGGGAGAAGTGCTAGGCGTTCTTAGCGTTGCGTGCGTCAATCTGACCCATCGCATTCACCACGACACCCTCAAGGCCCTTGCGGCCAGCGGTGACAAGGTTGGATGTGTAGGCCAAGATGTAAGGAGTTTGGTCAAGAGAAATCTCTTGAATCTTCTTACTTGCTGCCTGCTGCACTTCGAATGTGGTTCCCGAGATGTACTCGTCAATCGCTGCGTCAAGGGCATCATCCCAAAGTTGAGCTGCTGACCAGTCTGCGGTTGAACGCCATTCGCGGAGGAGGTATTGGTCTGGAACACCACGACCTGCCCAGTCCACGATGCCAAGGTTCGAAGCCAACCACGAGTTGTTGTCGTATTCGAAAACTTTGCCCTTCTCGGATGGGTACGGGTCGTAGGTGTAGTACACCGAACCGCCGCCGTCTGAACCGTCGATGACCAACTCAACATTGATTCCGATTTCAGCAAATGATGTCTTGATGAACTCTGCGTAGTTGTTGATGTCGTCACGTGCCCATGAAGACAACTGCACGTCGAATCCGTTTGGTACACCGGCTTCTGCCATGAGTGCCTTTGCTGCTTCGATGTCCTTGGTTCGCTGCGGAACGCTGGTGTCTGCAGTTGGGTAAGGGTCCATCACGCTGTCGTTACCAACAACGCCACCGATGCCTGAAAGCACACCTGCTACGTAACCTTCGCGGTCAAGTGTCAAGGCTGCTGCCTGACGAACACGCTTGTCCATGAACGGACCGAAGTTGCAACGCATGTGTACGTGCGCGAATCCAGCGCCGGCCTTTACGGTTCCGACGGTGAACTTCTCTTGGTCAAGTGCCAATGCATCTGCTGCGCTGATCTGTGCAGCAAAGTCAATTTCACCAGTGTTCAACTGTGGCAACGCGGTTGCGAGCGAAACGAACTGAACCAATTCAAGACGATCAAATTCTGGCTTGAAGCTTGAGTCCCAATAGAATTCGTTCTTTACGAACACAGTCTTTTCGGTTTCGACGTAACTTTCCATCTTCCATGGTCCTGCAGAAATCATGGTCTCTGTCCATGCTTTGCCGCCATCGGCGCCATTCTTGATGATGCACATGCCGTAAGACGTTGATGCAACGCTGTACGGGAAGTTACCTGTTGGCTTCAACAGATCGAAGCGAACGGTGTTCTCGTCAACCTTGACTACGCCCTCTGGAAGAAGAGTTCCTTCAAAGATTCCCTTTGAACGTGATGGGTCTGCTGTGAAGATTGACGTGAAGGTGTAAACAATGTCGTCCACGGTGAGTGGAGTTCCGTCGTTAAACATGACACCTTCGCGGATTTTGAAAGTCCAAGAAGTTGCGTCTGCGTTTGATTCCCAGCTCTCGGCGATACGTGGCTCAAGAGTTCCGTCTGCCAACTGGTAGCACAACCATTCACCAACATTGCTGAGAATGAAAAGACTTCCGTCTGATGTTTCCCATGGTGCTGCTGGGTGAACTTGCTTACCGGTTGCAATGCGAAGTGTTGTTCCGTTAATTCCTACTGATGCACCGGAATCACTTCCGCCACATGCTGACAATCCAATGACTGCGGCACCTGCTGAAGCAGCTGCTGCACCTTGGATAAAACGACGACGTGAAACACCAGTAGGCGCATCCACGATGTTGTTTATTGACTCTTGAATTTCTGACATTGGTCCCCCTAGTTGGATATGAGATCCCAACTTTATCCACAAGATTGCAGGGTGTGTCAAGAATCTCGTCTCAGAGCCCTGAGTCCTTGCGGAATAGGCATTTCCGAGGGATTTCGCTGGACAGCCAGAACTGGGAAAACTCCTTATATAAGCACGGGTCTGATGTCGGGCTACGCAGGCGGCGGTCAATCGAACTTTCTTCCCGCGCATTCAGAGAGGGTTTTCTAAGGCATCTGTCCCATAATTTGTACAATGAAAACGTGGTACACCCGTTTGACAACCTTGCACTCATGCGGATGTCACCAAATTCGGTTTGGGTGCGTTGAGTAATTTGTGGAATCCGAACCATTCATCACTTTGGTTGCTGATCAAGACGCAACAGTTGGTGTCATCTCGACGATGCTTCTCTCTTCAGCACTTTCAACAGAATTCAACGCGGTCAACGCTGTGGTGCGAGCACTCATCGAATCGGAATCT
>JBEGVD010000072.1:0-6857 GCA_041178585.1 Actinomycetota bacterium | reverse complement strand
CAACCGCTACGCGATCGCCTTTCTTTACGCCATATACGTTGACGAGCAACGAAGCAAGCGCGTCAATGCGATCGGCAGCCTGAGCAAACGTAATGATTTCGTCTTCGTAGACAAGGAAGGTCTTGTCACCATGTCCGCGTGAACCAGCAAATACTTGACCAAGGTGTGCTGGCGCATTCTTAAACACCTTCATCTTCACGCCACGGACTTCGCCGTCAATCAGCTCAAAGATTTGCCCTGGACCAGTTACCGCAGTGTTTGCTTCAAGAAATGTCATTGACATGTTGATCTACCCCCGCGAAAAACAATAGCGGGCAAGGGGTTCGCGGCTCTAAGCCGCAGTGGTTTACGCGACCCGAATTAGTAGGTGCGACGGAACTGCGAAAGGTAACGCTCGTTGTCGCGCTTCACTCGCATTTGCACCAACACGTAGCAGTAGCCAACGAGAGCCAACAGGCTGAGAACAAAGGTGTACACAAAGGCGCTTGACCCCGTAGCCACGCCTAGTAACAACGATGCCGCGCTGATTCCAGCAAGACCGAATACCAAGTTCTGGCGCTTCTGACGTTGCATGGCTGCAGGCGAAACACTTTGTGGGCGATACTGCGGACGAGTGCTGGACTGACGAACAAGAGCCCCGGTCATCGAACCGTAAGCGGCTGGGCGCGGTGCACGACCGGCAGGACGCTGTTGCGTTGGAGCAAGTGGACGGGCCATGCCACGAAGTTGCTGCTGCGGATAGCGACCGCCTGCGCTTTCGAGGTGATTTAACTGACGACGGAAGTTGGTGACCGAGTTAGCAGGCGAACCATTGAGACGGGCACGAACCAAAGGTGGGAGCAAGACAGCAAGCCAAGCGGCACCCACGATAAGAAGAATCAGTTTGCTCATGAGGTCATGATTGTATTACAGAATTGCTACAAAACGGACAACATGGGGTGAATCGCCATGTTTTTAGCCCGATTAAAGACCGTTAGCCCGCTTGTAGGGGCCGCTTTTGCCACCCGTCTTTTCCCACAGGGCCAAGCCCTCTATGGACATGCCCTTGTCGGCGCTCTTGCACATGTCGTAAATGGTGAGGGCGGCCACTGAGCATGCATGCAGGGCTTCCATCTCCACTCCCGTTCGGTCCACGGTGTCTACCTGAGCCTCAATTGCCACGAAGGTCTCACCCACTTCAAAGTCGATTCGTACTGCGCCAATTTGCAGCGGGTGACACAACGGAATCATGTCGCTCGTGCGCTTGGCGGCCATGATGCCGGCAATTCGTGCAGCGGCAATGACATCGCCTTTGGGAATGTCTTTGTTGGAAATTGCTGCGGCAGTTTCTTTCTTCATTTGCACCGTGCAGCGTGCAACTGCGCGACGAGCGGTTGCGTTTTTTGCCGTCACGTCCACCATGTGCGCATTACCCGACTCATCGAGGTGTGTGAACTCTGGAGTGGTTCCCATGTTCATCCGCCAATTTGGCTCATGGACCTGCGTGGGCGCACGAAGGTGACATTGCCAATGTTGTGTCCGGCCCATTTTGTGCCGACTGCGCGTTTGACTTCTGCTGCAATATCGTCATCACTTGCGCCGTTGCGTAACAGTTTGCGCAAGTCAAATTCGGTCGTTGAAAACAAACAGGTTCGGAACTGACCATCGGCTGTCAGTCGCACGCGATCGCAGTCTCCACAGAAGGGTTTTGTTACCGATGGAATCACGCCAACGGTTCCAGAGCCATCCAAATAGCGCCAGCGATCGGCTGGAGCTGCACCACGCGCCGGAACTAATTCAAGCGGATAGACCTTTGAAATGGTCTCTACGATTTCGTCTTGGCCAACAACTTGGTTGTTCTGCCATGTGCCATCGGCATCAAGTGGCATGTACTCAATGAAGCGAACTTCAACGCCCTTGTTGCGACCAAATGTCGCAAGGTCAACAATTTCGTCATCATTGACTCCACGCTGCACAACAACATTAATTTTCACCGGAGAAAAACCGGTGGCAATCGCGGCATCAATGCCGTCGAGCACATGTTCGAGTTCGTCACGCCGCGTCATTTCAAGAAAGCGCTGCTTCTTCAAGGTGTCGAGGCTGATGTTGATACGGCGTAGGCCCGAATCGTGGAGTTCTTGAGCAATCAAACGCAAGGTTGCACCGTTTGTCGTCACGGCTAAATCGATTGGTTTACCCGCACGAGGGGAATTTGCTGTTGCCGGTACGTGCAATGCAGAAAGCTTGTTGATCAGCACTGGAAAGTGCGCGCGCATAGTTGGCTCGCCACCAGTGAGGCGAATGCCGTCCACATCAAAATGCGTAACACAAATGCTGGCAACGCGATGCAGTTCTTCGTATGTCAGCACCTCTTCGCGAGGCAACCATTTCATTCCTTCAGCAGGCATGCAATAGGTGCAACGAAAATTGCAGCGATCGGTAATTGAAATGCGCAAATCGCGCACGGTTCGGCCGAACGGGTCAATCAATTCCACGAGATCAGCCTAGGGTTTGAGCCCTAGATACGGTCAGCCAAGCAGGTAGACAGCCACTTGCTCGCCAGCCTGCAAGCCGTTGCCATCGGGCACGTATGCAAGACCGTTTGCCATTGCAGTACTTGCCAATTGATGGCTTCCCTGCGGCCCGGAATCGCGTACGTGCAAACGACCATCTTCGGCAAATTCACCAAACACACGCATGAAATGAATCTTGCCGTCTTGCTTGCGCTTCAACGGAGATTCAAGCACAGCGCGAATTGCTGGTCGCATCAAGTCCTTCGTGTGCCCCATCATTTTGCGCAGTGCAGGTCGTGCAAGCAATTCGTAACTAATGAGCGAACTCACGGGGTTGCCTGGCAAACCAAAAATAGGAATCGTGCGACCATCACTGGATTGCAGTTGACCAAAGGCAAATGGTTTTGCAGGTTTAATTGCCATCTGCATCCACTGCATGGTGGCAATCTTTGACAACACAGCCTTCACCACATCGAAGTCGCCCATGCTTACTCCACCGCTGGTCACTATGGCGTCGCAACGCTCGGTAACTTCGCGAAATACTCGTTCAAGTTCTGCTTCGTCATCGCGCACCACTCCAAGGTTGATCACTTCACAACCTGTTGCAGCAATCATGGAGTCCAACATGGTGAGGTTGCTCTCGCGAATTTGACCGATGTGTAGTGGCGAGCCGTCAACCACTAATTCGTCACCCGTTGACAACAACGCAACTCGCACGCGAGGAAACGCACGAACGGTTCGCGCATTCACACTGGCAAGCACACCAATGCCTGCAGCATTCAACACCGTGCCAGGAACAAATACTGTTTCGCCAGCGTGAACATCGCTTCCCGCATCGCGCACACCATCGTGAACCTTTGCGCTACGCGATATACGAACATGGGTTTCGCCAACGCGCTGCGTGTCTTCCACCATCACCACTGCGTCTGCGCCAACTGGCATTGGTGCTCCCGTCATAATGCGAATTGCTTCGCCTGCATTGACTGAAATTTTTGGTGCTGCCCCCGCAGCCAATGTGTCCACAACCAAAAGTTCGACTGGTACCTGCTCAGTATCTGCAGTGCGAACGGCGTAACCGTCTACTGCAGTATTCGAAAATGGAGGAACATCTTCTGAAGCAACTACGTCTTGCGCCAAAACCCTGCCAGTCATTTCTGTGTAGGCAACTTGCACGGGGGCCAGCGGCGTACAGCCTGCCAACACCATTTCTTGAGCCTCATGCAGTGGAATCATCTGTCTGAACGGTATCGCCGCGTGACAGGCTGTAACCATGGTGAACTACCCCGCGCTCGGACCTTCTGGCCATAGCGCCACCTGGAAAACTGTCGAAGGAGCGCACGAAAGTACCGTGACGCTGCAATGGGAAAACGAAGGCTGGACAGCGAATGGAACTCTTGGTGCGGACAACGCGCAGTTCGTTCTACGCATGTCAGCCTCATGGATGGTGCAACAGTTTCTCCTGTTTCGCGACATGGAAGAACCCGACCTGTGGCTTGCAACCGACGGTCATGGCCGTTGGGGTGAAATGAATGGCGCTCATCGCACCGAATTAGATGGTTGTGTCGACATTGATTTGCGCGGAACTCCATTTACCAATGTGATTCCGATTCGTCGTTTGCCACTTCTGGTTGGTCACAGCGCACAACAAAATGTGATCACTGTTGATATCGAAACACTTGCCGTTGTGGTGAAACCACAGATGTACACACGTGTAAGTGAACACACGTGGCGCTATTTCAGTTTTGCCACCGAATCTGAAGTTGAAGTTCTAGTTGATGAACATGGTTTCGTCACCGACGAACCGAATTCATTTGTACGCATTATTCAGTAATTGACTGATACACCAGACTGCGCAAGAACGGGCGAATTGGATGCGTGGTTGAAGGCATTAACTGCGTGAAGAACATTGCGGTGATTTCTTCAACAGGGTCAATCCAAAATGCAGTGCTAGCCATTCCACCCCAGCTGTACGTGCCATTCGAGCACGCAACCTTGGTTTTCGCCTGATCAATCACCACCGCAAAGCCAAGTCCAAACCCAAGACCGTCATAAAACACTTCCTCTCCCATTGGTCGACCCCAATCGGAAATGTCTTTGTTTCCTGGAATGTGGTTCATGGTCATGAGGTCAAGAGTGGTTGGCGAAATGATTCGCACTCCGTTCAGTTCACCACCATTTTCCAACATCTGTAAAAACTTCCAATAGTCAGCGGCAGTCGACACCAGACCGCCACCTCCAGAATCGTACGAGCGCGGCGTTACAACTTGATTTTCGATTGCGGTATAGCGGATTTTTTTTATTGGTGATGAATCAAACGCGTACAACGCTGCGAGTCGAGATTGTTTATCAGGTCCTACCAAGAATGATGTGTCGTTCATTCCTAATGGTCCAAGAATCCGTTTCTGGAAGAATTCTCCGAGGCGCATTCCTGAAACGACTTCTACAAGCCGGCCGACAATATCGGTGGCCACGCTGTAATTCCACGATGTACCAGGTTCGAACACCAGTGGAAGTGAGGCGAAATAATCACACAATTGTTCAAGCGTTGGACTTGGATTTTCCTTTGCAAACTCGGCTTCGCGGCTGCGATAGATGGCATCAGTGGCGTCGTAGTAGTTAAACCCGTAAGTCAGACCTGCGGTGTGCGTGAGCAGGTGCCACACCCGCATTGGCGCGCGCGAAGGTGCGGTAATTGGTTTCGTTGAAGAACCACCAGTAAACACGCGAATGTTGCCAAACGATGGAATGTAGTTACTCACTTCATCGGTGAGTTGAATTCTTCCTTCTTCAACCATCATCATCAACGCAATTGATGTAATTGGCTTCGTCATGGAGTAAATGCGATACATCGTGTCTTGCTCAATTGGAAGCTTGGCTTCCGCATCACGCATGCCATAGGTGCTGCTGTACACAATTTGTCCGTAACGAGCAACCGCAACGTGATAACCCGGTAAACGACCGTCGTCTACATAGTCCTTGAAGTGCGAATCAATCCGCGCAAGACGCTCTGCGCTCATGCCCACTTCTTTTGGATCAATAGTGACTTTAAGTTCGCTCATGACAAAGTGCCTTTCAACCAGTTACGTAATTCTGTTCCAACATCTGAACGCTTCAGCGATAGCTCAATCACCGTTTGCAACCAACCCATTGGTGTACCTGTGTCGTGTCGCTCGATATCGCTCACCACTCCATCTACCGTCCCCGCATTCGCACCAACCAGCAGAGCATCAGTCAATTGAATTTCCCCACTCGGCGCCGGCGCAAGTGTTTCAAGAATGTCAAACATGTCAGGGGCAAGCACATAGCGACCAATGATGATGATGTCGCTTGGCGCGTCTTCCACTTTTGGTTTTTCAACTACGCCGGTAATGGTTACTTCACCATGTGCACCGGTGGTTCCCGTAGTCGTAATTACGCCATATGCACTGACTTCATCTTTTGGCACGCGCTTTAAGCCAACAACGGTCTTGCCTGTTTTGTTATGCATCTGTGCCATCTGCAACAACAACGATGAGTCGCCCATTATTTCATCCGGCAACAACAACGCAAATGCTTCATCGCCAACTGCATCGCGCGCACACGACACTGCATGACCGAGGCCCCGAGGTTTGTCTTGATAAGCAATGCTGATGCGAACATCTTTTCCAATGCGCGCCAACCTGTCGGCAAGTTCGGTGCGTCCGCTTTTGCGAACTCGGTCCACCGTGTCTTGTGATGGCTTGAGATACTCTTCAATGCCCGGTTTTGCCACGTTCGAGACGACAACAATGTGTTCAACGCCAGCCCCAATTGCCTCGTCCATCACCAACTGCAATGCAGGCGTGTCAAAAATGGGCATCAATTCCTTGGGCACTGCTTTGGTGGCGGGAAGGAACCGGGTCCCCAATCCGGCAGCAGGGATCACAGCGGTGCGCATAGCCATACCTGCATCCTAGAATTACTGGTCTTATGCCAACGTATGTCTACAAATTCATTGACTCTGGCGAGACCATTGAAGTGCAGCAGGCATTCTCTGACGACCCACTCACCGAGATCGCCCACCCAGTAGATGGTGTAGTGAAACCGGTGAAAAAGGTGTTCACCCCTGTTGGTGTGTCATTCAAAGGTGGCGGTTTCTACAAGACCGATTCGGGTTCTTCCTCGAAGTCATCAAGCGCTGCCGCAACGCCTGCTGCTCCAGCAGCACCCGCTGCCCCTTCAACACCTTCAGCCGACTAAGCCACACGTTCAGCAAACTGGGGCTTCCCCGCGCTGCGTGCAGCGAACACATCGGTGCATGAAAGAACTTGTACTACGGCTACAGCCTGTTTTCCGTTTTGCCGAACGCATGCACCGAGAGTTATGCCGCAATCGCCAGCGCCAAGT
>JBEGVD010000071.1:0-4936 GCA_041178585.1 Actinomycetota bacterium | reverse complement strand
TGGTGGGACATGCTTGCCAGCAAATACCCAATCGTGTCTATTGAAGACGGAATGGCAGAAGACGACTGGGCCGGATGGTCAACACTCACCCAAAAACTTGGCAACAAGATTCAGCTTGTTGGCGACGACCTGTTCGTCACCAACGTCTCGCGCCTGCAACGTGGTATCACCGAACATGTTGCCAACAGCGTGTTGGTGAAGGTGAACCAAATTGGAACGTTGACCGAAACGTTGAACACCATTTCACTTGCTACCAGCAACAAGTACACCAGCGTGATGAGTCACCGCAGCGGAGAAACCGAAGACTCCACCATCGCCGATCTTGCAGTGGCAACAAACTGCGGTCAGATCAAAACTGGTGCTCCTGCCCGCAGCGACCGTGTTGCTAAATACAACCAGCTACTCCGGATCGAACAAGAGCTTGGATCGAAAGCCCAATTCATGGGCAAGGACGCTCTCGCACCTCGCAAGTAACCAGCCGATCAACAGAGATGACGCAATTCAGTCATCACTGAAGGCCAGAATAGGGGGATGGCAACCACCGAGATTCGACTCGTTCGCAGTCGCAAACTCCGTGTGGCTAGCACTCCCCTCGCCATTGCCGTCATTGTTGCACTCGTCGTTGCCATGTTGGTGTTTCCGGTTCGTTCGTATATAAACCAGCGCAATCTCATCGCGCAAAAAGAAATTGAATTCGCACAATTCGAAGACATCATTGAAAACCTGCAAGATCAGGTGACCTACCTGAAAACAGAGGCCGGTTTACAGGACGCCATTCGCACCCAGCTTGGCTACCTTCGCTTCAATGAACGCCGTCTGCCAATGATGGATTTGCCCGCGTTATCAACTGCACTTCCTGAGCGCTGGCCTTACACCATTGTCTCCACCATGTTGTTAGTACGCAGTCTTGAATCTGCGAAAAAGGCTGCCCAGGGAGAAATTTCCCTCCAGCCGTTTACCCCCTAACCTGTCGTGAAACAAATCGTGAGGAGATTTTGTGGCTGGAAGCATTCTTGGTAACCGCGTACTCCGTAAAGAGGACCCAAAGTTTCTCACCACCGGTGGCGTGTACGTAGACGACCTCTACAGCGAACCACTTCTTGTTGGCGCACTGCATGCAACTTTTGTTCGTTCCACTGTTGCTCACGCGAACATCGTGAGTATTGACGTTGCCGATGCACTTGAATCGCCAGGTGTTGTGGCTATCTATACCGCCGCCAATTTAGGACTAGAACCAGTTGCTGCCACGTTCAACCCAACGGCCAAGCGCACACTGCTCGCAAGCGACAAAGTTCGTTACGTCGGTGAACCAATTGCTGTTATCCTCACCAAACTTGCAAACCAAGGTGAAGATGCAGCCGAGAAAGTGATTGTCGACTACGACACTCTTGAAGTATTGATCGACATTGAACAGGCAATGACGAGCACGACGCACATCTATGAAGAATGTGGAAGCAATGTGGTGTTTGATAGCACTGCGGTTGGCATGCCAGACAACACAGGCGACGCAATGTTTGCAGACTGTGAAGTTGTGGTGAAGGGTCGCTTTGTCAATCAGCGAGTCGCACCATGTCCATTAGAGGTTCGCGCATCTGCAGCAGCATGGGACAACGACGGTCGACTTATTCAATGGATGTCAACGCAGCATGCGCAAGGCGCACGCGACACCATCCAGAAATCAAATGGTCTTGAAGCCGAACAAATTCGCATTATCACCCCAGACGTTGGTGGTGGCTTCGGTGCAAAGATTTCCGCTTACCCGGAGGAATTAGTTCTTGGCGCAGTTGCCAAAAAAGCTGGTCTCCCAATTCGCTGGCTAGAAACCCGCAGCGAGTCCATGACAGCCCTAGGCCACGGCCGTGCGCAAATTCAGTACGTCACCATTGGTGGAACCAAAGCAGGGAAAGTAACGGCGTACCAAATGCACGTGCTACAAGACTCCGGTGCATGGGTTGATGTTGGAGCAGTTCTTGCCCCATTCATGACCCGCCCAATGGCGTCTGGTGTATACGACATTCCAAAGATTGAAGTGCGCACTACTTCGGTTGCCACCAACACCACCCCAGTTGTTGCGTACCGCGGCGCAGGCCGACCAGAAGCGACCGCTGCAATTGAGCGAGCAATGGACATGTTTGCAGCAGAAATTGGGAAAGATGTTGCAGAAGTGCGCCGCATCAACCTCATTCCAAAGTTCCTCGAGCCGCATGCAACCTCAATCGGTCAAACATACGACGTTGGCGATTACGAAGAATCATTAAACCGAGTTCTTGCAGCATCCGAATACAACAAGCTTCGTGCAGAACAGGCGGCGCGGCGTGCAAGTGGAAGCGTAAAGCAACTTGGCATTGGCGTCAGTGTGTACGTAGAAATCACCGCTGGTAATAGCAGCGGAGAAGCCGCAAAGATTGAAATCATGCAAGACGGACGTGCGGTTGTGTACACCGGAACTTCGCCACACGGTCAAGGTCACGTCACTTCGTGGGCGATGATCGCCTCCGATACAACCGGCATTCCAATGGACAAGATCGACGTGGTGTGGGGCGATACCGATCTCGTGCCAAAGGGCGGCGGAACCATGGGTTCGCGCTCGCTGCAACAAGGTGGCGTTGCGGTGCATGTTGCAGCAGGTGAACTTGTTGAACAAGCTCGCAAACATGCTGCCCGCCTCCTCGAAGCCAACGAAGAAGACGTGGTGTTCGACAAAGCATCTGCTTCATTTCATGTAACGGGTACTCCAGCAGTTGCTAAGTCGTGGGCGGATTTGTCTATTGCATTAGCAAAAGATGGCGGACTCATTCAGGAAACTGACTACGTTTCGCAAGGTGCAACCTTTCCATTCGGAGCTCACGTTTCGGTTGTAGAAGTTGACACCGAAACTGGTCAAGTGAAATTGCTCCGTCATATGGCGTGCGACGACGCAGGAAAAGTATTGAACCCGTTGCTGCTCGAAGGTCAGATTCACGGCGGTATTGCCCAAGGTGCGGCACAAGCACTTCTGGAAGAAGTGCGCTACGACAGTGACGGCAACCCAATTACCTCAAACTTTGCCGACTATGCATTTATCTCCTCAGCGGAATTGCCAAGCTTTGAAGTGATTCACATGGAAACCCCAACACCGCGTAACCCACTCGGCGCCAAGGGCATTGGCGAATCGGGAACGATTGGATCCACTCCCGCAGTGCAGTCAGCAGTAGTAGATGCGCTCGCGCATTTGGGTATCCGTCACATAGACATGCCTGCTACACCAGAGCGTGTGTGGACTGCCATTTCACAACAGCGCTGAGTTCCTCCAACTACCTTCACCTCACCATCGTTTATCTATGGTGTGGGTATGACAGAACCCTTAGCAATGGCGCCAATTGTCGCCGAAAACCTGGTGCGACATTTTGGTGATGTTGAGGCGGTAAACGGAATCAACTTGCAGGTCAACGCAGGTGAAATCTTCGGTTTCCTGGGGCCAAATGGTGCAGGAAAAAGCACCGTTGTGCGCATGCTGACCACGCTGCTTCGCCCCACTTCGGGCAAGGCATTCGTTGCAGGATTTGACGTTGCTCAGCATCCAAACGAAGTGCGCCAGCGCATTGGAGTTGCGCTACAAGATGCAGCCATTGACCCGTTAATGACGGGCGTCGAATTGTTGCGCTTACAAGCCGTGTTGTACGCAATTCCAAAGTCGAAAATGAAGTCACGAGCCGATGAACTCCTGGAGCGTGTTGGTCTGACTGCTGCAGCAGATCGTCGCGTTGGAACGTACTCGGGCGGCATGCGTCGTCGTCTCGACTTAGCGCTATCACTCATTCATCAGCCAACGGTGTTGTTCCTTGATGAACCAACAACCGGGCTCGACCCGATGAGTCGAGTTTCGCTGTGGGAAGAAGTGCGCAGATTGAACAACGAGGGCACCACAGTGATGTTGACCACGCAATATTTGGAAGAAGCCGATCAACTTGCCGACCGCATTGCAATTATTGACAAGGGTCTAATTGTGCGCGAAGGAAAGCCACAAGACTTGAAGGCTGGCGTTGGATTCCCAACTTTGGTCGTCAATGTTTCGCGCGATCAACACGAACTCGCCAAGTCAATCCTCATGGGTTTTGGCGATCTTCGACCTACCGCTGAAGGAACGTTAGGAGTTGGACTTCGTGGCGGCGCCGAAGCCGTTACCGATGTGGTGCGCAAACTTGATGAGTCCTCAATTCGCGTGCAGCATCTTGAACTCAACGAGCCAAGCCTCGACGACGTTTTTGCCGAAGCAACCGGACATCGTCTTGAGGGCGCGAAACAATGAGCACTGCTCTTTCGCTACGACAAACGCAAGCACTCACAGCACGTTCAACCAAAGCGTTGTTGCGTCAGCCGGCATTGGTTGCGCCCAGCATTTTCTTTCCCATCTTCTTCGCATTTCTTGGGGCTTCATCATTTGGCAAGACAACAAACATTCCGGGTTTTCCTCAAGTTGAATCTTTTTTGCAGTTTTCACTTGCGTCAACCGTTGTGCAAGGAGTGCTCTTTGGCTCAGTCACTGGCGCGGCAGCACTGGCAACCGACATTGAGAATGGTTTTTTCGATCGCTTGCTCCTTTCGCCAAGCACGCGAAGCGGCATTCTGATTGGTCGACTCGCTGGCAGCGCAATCTTCGGTGCGGCACAGTCACTCATTTTCATCTTGCTTTTATTGCCGTTTAACGCTCCTGTTAAATCAGGAATCGTTGGCATTGTTGCACTGTCAATCTCTGGCGGAATTGTGGCTCTCGCCATCGGTGCAATCATGTCTTCTGTTGCTATTCGCACAGGTTCGGCAGAAGCGGTGCAAGGTGCGTTCCCCTTGCTCTTTGTACTGCTGTTCTTTTCGAGTGCGTTCTTCCCTCGGGAAACAATGACGGGTGCATACAAGCGAATCGCCGATATCAACCCCATTTCACATCTTGTTGAAGGCA
>JBEGVD010000070.1:0-7571 GCA_041178585.1 Actinomycetota bacterium | reverse complement strand
TCAGCAATGAAGCGAACGTCGCTGGTCATGCACGGCTCCACTGCAGTTGTGCGCTGAGAATGAAGGTGTGCAGGTTGTCGCTAAGTTCTGCGAGCAACTCAACTCCATGTTGTGTCGTTGCACTTCGAGCATCGCCAAGAATGCCATTTGTGCTCACGGCTTGCACGCCATGAGTTTGTAGATCACGTTGTATTTCGCTCATCGGTTGCACATTGCCAACATCAAGCTTGTCGCCGCGAACCAAGTTTGGGTTAATGGCCAACATGAGTGATGTCTCGGTGTGGCCTGCATGAGCGTCTGCTCCAGGAATGTGTGGCCACCAACTGGCAATGTTTCGTTGCTCCGAGTTCAAAACGGCAGTCGCTCGTTGCACTGCTTCGAAATTTCCGCCGTGGCCATGAACCAAAATGACTCCTGCTGCCCAGTCGCATGAGCGAACGAGTTCCACGATCACTGTGGCAAAGGCTTCGGTCCCTATGGAAATAGTTCCAGGGAAACCGGTGTGTTCGCCACTTGCTGTTATTGAAAGCGGTGGCGCAACAACAACATTGTCCATGCCTGTAGTTGCCTGCATGCAGAGGTGAGTTGCTATTTGGGTATCGGTGTCAAGTGGGAGATGCGGGCCATGTTGTTCAAACGAGCCAACGGGAATTACCACGCACGCATTGCGGGGAACTTCTGGCCACGCTGGCGAACTGGGCATGCCTTATTGTGACTTGCGTTTTTTCAAAATGAAACGCACAAGCTCAATAAAGGCGGTGATTCCGATAGCGCAACCAAAGGCGAAGAGGAACGCCAACGTATGGTTGTCCTCGAAGGTCTTTCCACCAATAAAACCGAGCAAAGATGCATAGGTTGACCAGATGCTCGCTGCAGCGATAATCCAGCCAGTGAACCACTTACGCTCTTGCTTTGTAATGCCACAGGCCAAAGTCAAAATTGTTCGTCCGCCCGGAATGAAACGCGCAGTGATGAGCAGCAGGCCACCACGTTCATGAATCTGATAAATCACGCTCGCAAGTCGATGTTTTCCTTTTTCAGTTCGTTCGTAGCGACGGGTTATCGAATCACTTGCACGTCGTCCAAGAAAGTACGACAGGTGGTCGCCAATGAACGCTCCGCTAAACGCACAGGCCATAACAAGGCCGAGTGAAAGTGATCCAGATCCAGCGCTCACGCCACCGATAATGACCAGAGTTTCGCTGGGAACGATTGGAAAGATCGAGTCAAGTATCGCAATGACAAGAATGATGACGTAGAACCAGTACGAGTCCGAAAAATCCTTCAGCCCGTTAAAAATGTCATTAATTATTGGGACCATGTTGCTGGGAGCGCGAGTAATTTACGCGGCGAGTTCCTCGTGCTTGCGCATGCGTCGAATGTTTGGCAGGTGACGAATGATGATCATTCCAACCAGTCCAAGCACAGCAACTATTTGCCACGAGTCTGGCTCTCCGAACCCAACGGTGAAGATGACATACACAGGTACGGCAATAGTGATGACAAGTGAAGCAACTGCCGATTTGCCCGTGAGTTTGCGAATGACAAACCACGACGTACAGAGCACTGCGCTCATTACTGGGTACAGAACGAACATCGTTCCGCCACCAGTTGCCACACCTTTGCCACCGTGGAAGCCACGAGTGACAGGGAAGGTGTGTCCGAGCACCGCAGCGTACGCACATGCGTACGCCAGATAGGAAACATTGAGATTGTCTCCATATGTATGTGTCAAGTAGTACGCAATACCAACTGAAGCCGAACCTTTCAACACGTCGGCTACAAAGACCACCAGGCCGTACTTCCACCCGAGCAGACGAACCACGTTCGATGTGCCAGGGTTACCAGAACCTTCGGCAGTGACGTCTACACCGCCGCGCTTAGCAACAATGAGCGCGCTTGGAATGGTTCCCAAAAAGTACGAAACGATAATTGCGCCTGCGACATAAATCGGCTCAACGCCGTTCAGTGAAAAGTCCATTACTTGTTTCCCCCAACTGTTACCGAAACTTTACGTGAATGGTCCATGCTGGGTTTTGGAATGAGGGTCACGGGTGCGCTCTTGAGTAGCGATTCGCCTGCACCTATTACACATTCTGGGTCTGGGCCATCAAGGGGCAAGCCGGTAAAGAACTTCGCAGCCATGCAACCGCCCTGGCACGAGTCGTAGTTACCGCACGATGTGCATGCTCCTTCAGATTCAGGTTCGCGTAACGAGAGAAAGAGATCGCTATTGCGCCATACATGAGCAAAACCACCTTCGTCGTGCACTGAGCCCGCTTTGAATTGATCATGAATGACGAACGGACAAGCGTAGACATCACCAATTGGGTCAATGAGGCACACCACACGTCCAGCGCCACACAAGTTCAATCCAGGAAGTGATTCACCGAATGCATTGAGGTGGAAGAACGAATCGCCAGTGAGCACGTTGTCGCCGTGTGCAATAAGCCAGTCATAGATCTGGCGCTGTTGCGCTTGGGTTGGATGCAACTCATTCCACGTGTCTGCACCGCGACCAGCGGGACGCAGGCGAGTGATGCGAAGTTGTGCACCGTAGCTATCGGCGAGTTGCTTGAATGCATCGAGTTGATCAACGTTGTGTCGAGTCATGACGACAGAAATCTTGAATGGCCCGAAGTTTGCATCGCGCAAAAAGTTCATTGCGGCAATTGATGTGTCAAACGATCCTTCACCGCGAACTGCATCATTGGTCGCACGATCTACGCCATCCATGCTGATTTGAATATCGAGATAGTTCATTGAGGCAAGTCGCTGCGCATTCTCTGCAGTGATGTATGTGCCGTTGGTGGAAAACTTCACGCCAATGTTGTTGTGTTCTGCATGTTCAAGAATTTCAAAGAAGTCTTTGCGGATCATTGGTTCGCCACCACCGATGTTGATGTAGAACACTTGTAAGTCACGCAGTTGATCGAGCACATTCTTTACCTGATCGGTGTCAAGTTCGCGTGGGTCGCGGCGACCACTACTAGACAAACAATGGATGCATTGCAAGTTGCACGCGTAGGTAAGTTCCCACGTCAAACAAATTGGTGCGTCAAGTCCGCCTTTGAGTTGTGTGGATAAGTTACTGACGGACACGAATGATCTCCGATGCTTCAAGCGAACTGAGCGCGCTGACAAATGAATTCCAGCGCTCTGGTGCAACATGGTGCGCGACCAGGGTGTCAGCGAGTGTGTCGTGTGCTGCAACATCGCGAAGCACAGCAACCACGTCTGGGTGTTTTAAGAAAACAAGTTTGCGATTTCCGTAGTGATAGGCAAGTGCTCCGAAGGGTTCTGGGCGAAGTGCAACTTGAGGGTGCAACTCACACGCTGAATCCAGGGTGACGGTCATCGTGAAACGACTGCTGGTTAGTACACGCCACACATGCCGTCGATTGAAATTTCCTCAACGAGGAGTTCTTCAACGATGTGCGGAGTAGTGATTGCCGAGGAAACGCTGTCGTGGCTTGCGGTCTGTGCCTGGGCGGTGTCAACGGCTAGAGGTGCTGTGGTGTCCATCACCAACCACAGTACTCAGGCGGGGGGCTCGGGGTAGCGTCAGCGCCGATGGCTGGGCAACAATAGAGCCAGTATCTCTCCGGCGCACCCTGCGCATGGCGACAGTGATGAGGGGGTCAGTGTGAAGACGAAGGCAGCAGTGTTGTGGGAGCTGAACGCTCCATGGACAATTGAAGAAATTGAACTTGATGCGCCAGGTCCAAACGAAGTGTTGGTCAAGCTTGCAGCATCCGGCATGTGCCACAGCGATGAGCACTTGGTGACGGGCGACTTGCCGTTTGAATTGCCAATCATTGGTGGTCACGAAGGCGCTGGCGTAGTGCAACAAGTTGGATCGAACGTCAGTTGGTTAGCGCCTGGCGATCACGTGGTGTTCGGATTCATTCCGTCATGTGGACGTTGCGTCAGCTGCAGCACAGGTCATCAAAACTTGTGTGACCTTGGTGCATTCATGGGATTGGGAAAGCAAATCAGTGATCAGACATCACGTCACCATGCTGGTGGCAAAGACCTTGGCATCATGTGCTTGCTCGGAACGTTTGCAGAACACACTGTTGTGCACGAAGCAAGTTGCATCAAGATTGAAAAAGACATCCCACTAGATCGCGCATGCTTGCTCGGTTGCGGTGTGGTCACCGGCTGGGGATCAAGCGTGTATGCAGCCGAAGTGAAGCCTGGCGACACTGTTGTAGTGGTTGGTGCAGGAGGAATTGGTGCAAACGCAATTCAGGGCGCACGCATTGCAGGTGCAAAGCGCATCGTTGCAATTGACCCAGTGGAGTTCAAGCGCGAGAAGGCAATGGAGTTCGGTGCAACACACACTGCAAACTCGATGGCTGAAGCTTTGCCACTGCTGCAAGAACTCACATGGGGAACCATGGCCAACAAAGTGATCATGACCATGGGTGTTGGAAACGGTGCGGTTATTCACGAAGCAATGGCACTCACCGCAAAGCGCGGTCGTGTTGTTGTAACGAATATTCACCCAGCAACTGAGTTTGGTGCAGGCATGAGCTTGCTCGACCTGACCTTGATGGAAAAGCAGTTGGTTGGTTCATTGTTCGGTTCGGGTAACCCACGCTCCGATATTCCAAAGTTGATGGGTCTGTACCGCGAAGGTCAACTCGACCTCGATGGCCTCGTCACCAAGGAATACAAATTGAGTGACATCAACGAGGGTTATCGAGCAATGCGCGACGGAGAAAACATCCGTGGCGTTATTAAGTTCGACTAGTTAGTCGCAGTTATGGCAGCAGCGTCGGCAAGCGACGTTCTTCGCGCATCGGCAGCTTCGGTTGTTGGTCGCGCTCGTGAACTAGAACTTGTCGTCGCTGCATTGCATGGCGGCCGCCACATTTTGCTGGAAGGCCCTCCAGGCACAGGAAAATCAACACTTTTACGGTCTGTTGCCGAAGCACTCGGCGTGGGTTTCGCCTTCGTTGAGGGTAATGCCGAACTCACTCCAGCTCGGTTAGTTGGACACTTTGACCCTGCTCGAGTGCTGACCGATGGTTACAGCGCAGATGTATTTGTTGATGGTCCATTGGTATCGGCGTTACGTGAAGGTTCATTGTTGTATGTCGAGGAAATCAATCGCATTCCAGAGGAAACGCTAAACGTGCTCATCACCGTGATGAGTGAAGGTGAAATAACTGTTCCACGACTTGGCACCGTGAAAAGCGCGGCTGGTTTCCGACTTGTTGCAGCAATGAACCCGTTTGACGCAGTGGGTACGGCACGCATTTCAAGTGCGGTGTACGACCGCGTGTGCCGTGTTGCAATGACGTACCAAAGCGCATCAGATGAAGTGGAAATTGTGCTGCGTGAAATTGCGAAGCAGAACAGCACATCAAATGTGTCGCGTGACTGGGTTGGCAAGGTTGTTGAAATGGTCCGTCGCACACGTAACCACTCCGACTTGCGTTTCGGCTCTTCGGTTCGTGGTGCAATTGATACTGCGGTGGTTGCTGCAAGTTTGTCGGTGATGCGCAATGCTTCGGTTGAGACAACTGCGATTGGATTAGACAGTGCACTCGTTGCATTGACGGGTCGCGTGCGGTTGCGTGAAGGCAGTGTGCGTACGGCAGAAGAAGTGATCACCGAAATCTTTGCTGACGTATTTGGTGTGACGCAGGAAGACGGCGACGCGGGAAAAGCTGGCGCCCCGACTGGGGCAACGAACTCCCGCTAGTAAAAGAAGGCGCGCAGGCTGAACAGGCGGCGCAGCAAGCAAGCAAGCGAACAACGTCGCGCAAAGAGTTGTCAAAGCACTCTGGGTTTGAAGAGATCTCACCCGAAGTCGGTGAACTTGACGAAGTTGCATTTGATGAAGCGATGCAGAACTCTCCAGATGAAACGTTGTCAATGCTTGCCGACTTAACGGCAGCAACCGACCCGGCCTTGCGTGATCTTGCGCGCAAGCTTGCTGGTCGAATTTTGATTGAACTTGCCCAAAGCGGAAAGCCACGACCGCGAGGAATTGGCAAAATGTCACTGCGCAAATATCAGCCCGATGCAGGAGACATTGATATTGATGCAAGCCTTGATGCGCTAAATGAATTGCGTGCAACAGGTGTTGTAGACGCTGATGAACTACGAGTGCGTGGATGGTTGAAGCCAGGTACAGCTATCAGCTTGGTCGTGGACCGCAGTGGGTCAATGGGTGGTAAGCCACTTGCCAATTCGGCAATGGCTGCAGCCTCAATTGCGGCTCGTGAGCCTGCTGATTACAGCGTGTTGGTGTTTGGCAAAGACGTGATTGCGGCTAAATCTCAAGACGTTCACAAGTCTGGTGATGACGTGGTGAATACGGTGCTTGCGCTTCGCGGGTTTGGCACGACTGACTTGGCCGGAGCATTGAATGCATCGCGCGAACAACTGCTGCGTTCACGGGCATCAAGGAAGATCACTGTGCTGTTGTCTGATTGTCGAGCAACTGTTGATGGCGATGCGCGCGCAGCCGCAAAGTCGTTAGACGAACTTGTAGTGATTGCTCCGTTGGAAGACGACGCAGAGGCACGAGTGTTTGCCGATTCGGTGGGTGCCCGCTTTACAACGGTGAGTGGACCAAGCGACATTCCCGACGCAATGCGTCGAGTGCTCGACTAGCGACAGGTCGGGTCGTTCGGTGGCGAAATGCCGTACGAGTTTTGTTCAGGTGCAACAACAGGAATCGTTGGTGGTGTAACACCGTTGCTCGGTTGTGTTTTCAAGTACGCAACGGTGGAGATGATTGCGCCCATTGCACCTTCAGCAGAAGTGGTATCGGGCGACGGATTGTTTGCGGCCGAACCTGGTGTTGCAAAACTTGCCTTACCTTGAAACAGAGCGAGAATTTCTCGCATGGTGTCATTCTGAATTCGTGGAACAAGCACTGCCTGATCGCCAATCATCTGACCAGAACTTTCAACTGTGTATGTAGGTATTCCACTGGTGTTTAGATTGCGCATTGCTTGCGCCAGTTGCAACATGGTGATCGGAGTTAATTGGTCATCGGTGATCACATTCTTCAAAGCGGCATTCAAAAGTTGGTTTGCAACTCGTGGACTTGAAGAACCTTTGTCGAGTGCGCGTTGCATTGCTCGACGGATGAAATCCTGCTGGCGACTGATTCGGCCGAGGTCAGAAGTTCCGTCTGAGACCCAAGAGTTTTTCGCAGTGTCAAAGTAGGAATAGCCAGAGCGCGAACGAACGTATGCGAGCGCATGATCACCGCTGAACTCAAAGCAACTCGGACCAGGAATGTACAACCCAGTTTTTTTATCACGAGTTTCGTAGAGGAATGGAACCTTTACTCCGCCCACGGCATCAACAATTTCTTTAAACGCGCAGAAGTCAATATTGACGTAGTGGTCGATAGTGATTCCGAAGTTTTGATAGATGGTGTCGGCAAGCGTGTTGGGGTTCTTGCGTTCGAACGCCGTGTTGATTCGATTCGAACGAGTCGAGCCTGCGATTTTCACCCACAGGTCGCGAGGAAAAGAGAGAAAGGCGGCTTGATTGTCTTTCGGGTTGACCCGAATAATCATGATGGTGTCGCTGCGTTC
>JBEGVD010000069.1:0-5562 GCA_041178585.1 Actinomycetota bacterium | reverse complement strand
CGCCCGTACACTTACCTCGACGGTGAGTAGGTCGGATGATCGCGGGTAATGGTGCTTGCACCACTATCTGAGGAAAGTCGGGGCTTCACAGGACAGAGTGCCGGCGAGAGTCGGGTCGGGGCAACTTGACGCAAGGTTCAACAGAGAACAAACCGCCGATGAGCGCAGTCGCAAGATTGCGAAACAGGTAAGGGTGAAACGGTGCGGTAAGAGCGCACCAGCACGTGAGGCAACTTGCGTGGCTTGGGGCCACCATTCGAAGCAAGACCATGCAGTGGGCATGAGCTGTCCGTTCGTTTGTTGTTTACAACAAACAACCCACGGGTAGGTTGCATAGAGGGATGATCATCGATTACAGAACCCCGCTTACAGACCAACTCACCGTCACTTATTTCGAGTTGAAGAATATTCCTAGCGAGTCAAAGTAACTTTCCATGCCGGCTTGCGCCTGCTCGGCGTCGCCTTCTGGCAGTTCACCAAATTGGCTGAAGCGAGCCCATGAAGAGGCTCCCCTGTCTTCTAAGTCGATCACGATTAAGTGACTCGGTGTCGACATGTCACGAAGTGCAAATTCATCTGCGGACTGTGTGTAATGCAACGTGTGCTTCAATTGCCGATTCGTCTCAATTGCTTGATACTGACCATAGAAGTACGCAACAAAATTGAACTGTGGAACGTCAATAGCCACCGTCCACAGTCCCCCGATGCGCAATTCAGATGTGGTCGCTCCCTTGACACATGAGTGCTCCGTTCCGTGGTACCAAGTTTCTAATTCGCTGGTGGTTGTCCAGGCTTGCCACATGCGCTTTATACCCACCGGGTATTCGCGTTAAACTGAATAGAGAAATGCTTGTGTCATGCGCTTTCCTTTACTTGCTTACGAGTCCACAAAATTAATAACACCCCAACTATTTCAAGTGGGATGTTGATGAGTCCACGATCGAACACTGGTAACGCGTAATCACCAAACTGTAAACCTGAAATTGGCCACCAAAACATCTTTGTGTTCGTAAAGGCACCGTCAAACACCAAGTGCAAAAACATTCCGATAACGAAAGCGAGCATGTTGCTTCGCGACTTTTTGCGTCCGTATGTAATCAACATGACCACAGCCATGATTGCCACCATGGTGACCAGACTGTGAAGTGGACCTGCATGACCGAGAAATACTTCGATCACATCGGGAGCAAGCGCACCTGCAACAACTAGTCGATACGCAAACTTCTTATCGTGGAATACAAACCAAATGGTTGCAATGGATGTGCCGATAAACCAAAAGAACATGACTTCCTAAAATACGATAAAGCTGCCGCAATGCGGGCATTCAGGAAACTCATCTACAGGCATTGCGCGCATTGAGTTGATTTCGCCTTGTGAGATGTCGAGGTGGCACGAACCACATGTTGGCCCAGTCAAACGGCACACTGCCCCATCTGGGCGATGCTTGCGCTTTGCCTCATACGTAGACATCAAAGACTGCGGAACCACTAACGCTTGAGCGCTTCGCTGTTCTGTGAGTGCAGCGATCTCGACATCAATCTTTTGTTTTGCCGAACTGAGTGCCATGGTTGCAGAGGCCAAGGTGCTTTTTGCGCTTGTTTGCAAAGGATCGAGTTCGCTCTTTCTTTGTTCTGAAGCCTCAACGACACCCATGAGCTCAAGCTCGCGGTCATCAAGGGCGCTTCGCTCGGTTGTCACGGTTGCAATCTCATGCTGCAGTGCTTCAGCTTCACGTGGCGCGATAACGGTCTTCAACTGCTTATTCAGCTTGATCAACTTGTCATCGTGTTCGTGCGACAAGCGATCGACTTTCGTGATTTCCGCATTCGCCGCAACAATTTCTGCATCGCAAGTGGCAATTTGTGAATCAAATTCAGCGAGCGCTTTCTTTGCGGCATCGCGATCTTTTGTCTCTTGCAAATGAGCAAGTCGATGCTTTGCTTGAGAAATTGCAATGTCTGTTGTCTGAACTGCGAGAAGATCTGACAACGCCGCCATTATTAACCCGCAACTGTCGTTACAGCAGATGGCGGCAGACCATCGGTGCAGTTGTACACCCAGTAGGCACCGATTGGCACAGTGTTTACTGGTCCGGCCGGATAGCGATCTTTGATGTACTGCTTGCTAGGCGGCACGCTTGATGGAACAGCACCAGGAATGGTGGTCGTCGTTGTAGTAGTTGTGCTTGACGTAGTGATAACAGGCAGTGCTGGCGGTTCTACAAGGTTCACCACAACGGTGTTATCCGGCACAACAGGAACCGTAGTCGTATTCTTCCCCTTTGCCTGCGTTGGCGTTGGAGCCGGAATTGTTCCCGACACCACTTGTGCCAGACACTCGTTGCCAGGCAAATAGATGCGTTGCGGTGAAAGGTCTGAGCGGGCTTCAGTTGTCACTGCTGGTGGTGGAGCTGGCCAATCAGAAAGCTCATTAACGGGAGTGTCGCCAAGCGTTTCATCCATCATTTGCTTCCAAATTCGGGCTGGATACATGGCGCCTTGAATACGTGCGTATCCATCTGCTTTCACAAATTCGGGAATGTTGACCATCGGCGTATAGGCACGTGGATCACCAACCCAAACCGCCGTTGTTAGTTCACGCGTGAATCCCACGAACCAAGCATTCGTGTTGTCGTCTTGTGTTCCAGTTTTTCCGGCCGCTGGTCGACCACCATCAAGCTGTGTACGACGTGCAGTACCAAACTTCAAAACACCCTTCAATGCGTCTACCGAACGCAATGCAGCAGCCTCCGACAGAGCCTGGTCGGGATTCAATTCATGTTGATAAATGACTCCGGTTACATCTTCAATCTTCTCGACGAAATATGGCTCATGGTGAACACCAAAGTTGGCAATGGTCTGCGCACCTGATGCCATGTCAAGCGGGCTCATCTCGTTTGCACCTGTAGACAAAGATGCGTATGGCTTGATGAGGTTTAAACGCTCTGCGTCTGTTCCCCATTCAGGTTTTGGCATGAAGTCCGAACTCATCATTCCGTACATCAATGCGACCACCTTGTCGAGTCCAACCACTTGAGCAAGACGCGCATACGCACAGTTGATCGACAGCGCAGTCATGGTTCGCAATGAAGAAACAGGCTGACTCACTCCATTAGAAATAAGGAAAGTTGGCTCTTCGTCATTTCCGGGGTTTGGCAAGGTGCATGGAAGCGTTCCATCGATCACGTCGTCCGGTAACAGTCCAGCTTCCATTGCTGCCGCAAGAATGAACATCTTCACGCTTGAACCTGTTTGACGGCGACGCATTGCAACGTTTACTTCGCTAACCAAGAAGTCGCGACCGCCAACCATTGCGCGCACTCCACCGGTTGCATTATCTACGGTGACTACTGCAGCCTGAATGTTTGCGGAGTTGTCTGGCATTTGCTCAAGCGCAGCTTTTTCGGCTGCAGCCTGTGCACCTTTATCAAGGGTGGTGTAAATGCGAAGACCACCGTAAAACAATTTCTTGTAGCGCTCTTCGTACGTTGCGCCAAGAATGTCTGAGCGATTTAACAGATAGTCACGGACCGCTTCGGAGAAATAGGTACGACCCGTATCAGTTGCACGAGAAATCTCACGACGATTGTCAGGGATCGGGCAATCTGTATCCTCTATCGTGCGCAATCGAGGATTTTCCCAACCCTTGCACGCGAGCGTGGCTTGTTCTGGAGTCATCTCTTCGACTTCAACCAATCGGCTAAGCACTTGCTTGTATCGGAAACGAGATGCGTCGGGCTTTGTAAATGGATCGCGAGATGAAGGAGCCTGCACCATGCCTGCAAGAAAGGCTCCTTGGTTTTGTGAAAGACCTTGCACCGACGTGCCGAAGTACACCTCGGCTGCAGCCTGCAAACCGAAAGCGTTGTTACCAAAGAACACAGTGTTCAGATATCGCTCAAGAATCTCTTCTTTGGATAACTGTTTTTCCAACATCACTGCTCCGCGAATTTGCAGGAGCTTCAAACGACTTCCTGAGATTTTTCCGCCAAGCAGTTCGTTCTTGATGACCTGCTGCGTAATGGTTGAAGCGCCTTGCCTGCCACCGCCCTGCGAGTTGGCCAGCAGCGCTCTTCCAACTGCCCGCAAGTTCACACCATCGTGCTCATAGAAGACCGAGTCTTCAACAGCAATGAATGCGTTCCGCACTAGTTCAGGAACAGCCGAAATTGGGGTCTGCTGTGTGTTCTTTACTTGGAACACACCAACCTGCTGACCATTTACATCGAGCAAAATACTGCGTTGAGCCAACCCTGAAAACTGCGACAGGGCAACCGGTTTCTCACTATGCGCGTTCAGGATCCCCCAGGCCTGCGGGGCCATGGCCGTAATGATGGCTGTGATCGCAAGTGCTCCGGCGAGCATGGTGATCAACAGGCGGATACTCAACCTCAAGTGGGGATTCACGTTGCCATTAACACTAATCTGCCTACATGTCATCTTCCCGCCAGTTCCCGATTCGCCCATTTCGCTTTGGAATTCAAGCAAGTAGCACTCCTACCGGTAAGGAATGGGTGGAACTTGCAAGAAAAACTGAATCGCTCGGTTACGGAGCACTCACCATGCCCGATCACTTCACCGATCAGCTTGCTCCTCTTCCAGCATTGACCGCCGCAGCAATGGCAACCTCAACACTTCGCATTGGCGCGTTGGTGTGGGACAACGACTACAAGCACCCAGTGGTATTTGCAAAAGAGATGGCAACGCTCGATGTGTTGAGCGATGGTCGACTCGACTTGGGTATTGGTGCGGGCTGGATGATCACCGACTACGAACAGTCAGGCATTCCATACGAATCTGCTGGTACTCGCATCGACAAGATGATTGAAGGCATCGACATCATGAAGGGTTGCTTTGCACAAGGGCCGTTCTCGTACGCAGGCAAGCACTACACGATCACCAATTACAACGGCATGCCAAAACCTGTCCAAGGACCATGCCCACCAATCCTTATTGGCGGTGGCGGAAAGCGCGTACTCACTTATGCAGCAAAGGTCGCCGACATCGTGGGCATCAACGCCACCATGAGTGCTGGCGCAGTAGGACCAGAGGCCATCTCCACCATGACCGCCGAAGCCGTTGACGCAAAGGTGGACATAGTGCGCGAAGCTTCGGGTGACCGCATCAACGACATTGAAATGAACATTCGTGCCTTCTTAGTGAATGTCACCGACGATGCCGAAGGCGCAATCAGCAGGCTGGCAAAGGGAATGGGCGTTGAAGAGTCCATGGTTGCCAATACCCCATTCGCGTTAATGGGACCGCCGAGCAAACTGATTGAAGACCTGCTTGCTCGCCGCGAACGTTGGGGCTTTTCCTATGTAATCGTTGGTGGAGAAGACGTAGAGGCGTTCGCGCCAGTAGTGGCAGCACTCGCCGGCAAATAGTTGACGCCATGAAGTGTGTTTAGGCACAATGTGTCATAACCT
This sequence comes from Actinomycetota bacterium, assembly GCA_041178585.1. Classification (GTDB taxonomy): domain Bacteria; phylum Actinomycetota; class Acidimicrobiia; order Acidimicrobiales; family Ilumatobacteraceae; genus UBA3006. The sequence goes on along the minus strand of JBEGVD010000069.1, from coordinate 134 downwards.
AGAAGGCGGATTAGCCACAAGGGCTCTTCCTCATTTCACGAAAAGAGAAAAGTTATGCGCGGTACCGTCAAATTCTTTAATGCAGAGAAGGGCTACGGCTTTATTTCACGCGATGGAGGGGACGATGTTTTCGT
>JBEGVD010000068.1:0-2925 GCA_041178585.1 Actinomycetota bacterium | reverse complement strand
AATGCGCAGATTGTGGTGAATGAAGACGGAACACTTGGTGATCGCTACGACAAAGTTCGTCGTGTTCCATTTGGAGAGTTTGTTCCACTTCGCGGACTGCTTGAAACACTCGGCGCTCCAGTGGACAGAATTCCTCGTGACGCACTTGCCGGCTCTGACATTGCTCAGCTGCAAGTTGACGACACCACAGTTGGCGTGGTCATTTCGTGGGAAGTGTTTTTTAGCGGTCGCGCAAACGAAGGTGTTGAAGCAGGTGGTTCGGTGTTGGTGAACCCGACTAACGGGTCGAGTTACACGGGAACCATTTTGCAAACACAGCAAATCGCATCGTCGCGGCTTCGAGCAATTGAAAACGGACGTTGGCTTGTTCAAGTTTCGCCAACAGGTTTTTCAGCATTCATCTCGCCAACAGGAGAAGTGTTTGATCGCACCGGCGTAAGCGAACAACGAGTGCTTGAACGGACCATCAGTTTGCGCTCGGGGCGAACGTTGTATTCAAATCTTGGCGACCTGCCGTTCATTGTGCTGATGGTTGCGGTACTTGGTTCGCTTGCATTCATTGCCCGCAAACGCAGACTTTCCGCCCTGTCGTAGAAAGTTACTCACAGGTAGGCTGAAAGCCTTATGTCGTCGCCGTTTGATCCCAACGGCCCTCTGCGCATTGCCTACCTCACTTACCGAGGAAAGCCTCATGTTGGCGGACAGGGCGTATACACACGACATCTCACCAAAGCATTGGTCGATCTTGGTCACCACGTTGAAGTGTTTGGTGGTCAGCCATACCCAATTCTTGATTCGCGCATTCCATTGCACAAGTTGCCAAGCCTCGACATTTTTAATGATCAATACCCAGGTCGATTTCCTGCATATTGGGAAATTAAAGACTGGCCAAGTTTTGTTGAGACAGCACAGTTTTTGAAAGGAACGTTTGGCGAGCCGCGTGCTTTCAGCATTCGCGCCTACAACGAACTCAGCAAGCGAGTGAACGACTTTGATCTTGTGCACGACAACCAATGCTTGGGTTACGGAATTCTCAAAATTGAAAAGAAGATTCCCACCATCGTCACCTTGCACCACCCCATTACCAAAGATCGCAAGTTGGAAATGGAACACACCCGGACGTGGTTCAAGCGTCGAGCAATTAGCCGCTGGTACTCATTCGTCAATATGCAAGGAAAAGTTGCAAGCAAAATGCCGCGCGTTGTTGTGGTGAGCGAAAATTCCATCGCCGATATTCACACCGACATGAAGGTGTCACTTGACCGCATGAAACTTGTTCCAGTTGGAGTTGACCCCGATCTCTTCACACCGCTTCCACACATTTCGCGAAAGCCTGGACACCTCATCACCACTGCATCGGCAGACGTTGCACTGAAAGGTTTGTCGTATCTGCTTGAAGCACTCGCAAAAATTCGCACAGAGCGCGACGTACACCTCACCATCATCGGTCGCCCACGTGAAGGCGCAAATGCCGACCTCATTCGCAAGCTTGGCCTGACCGATTGCATCACTCACGTTTCAGGAGTTAGTGATGAACGTATTGTTGAGTTGTACGCCGAAAGCGAACTTGCCGTAGTCCCAAGCCTGTACGAAGGCTTCAGCCTTCCCGCGATTGAGGCCATGTCGACGGGTATCTGCTTAGTGGCAACAACTGGTGGCGCATTGCCAGAAGTAACAGGTGCAGATAACGACACCGTCTTGTCATGCCCAGCCGGAGATGCAGAAGCACTCGCAGCATCGATTCGCCGCGGTCTTGATAATGCTGATTTACGCAATCGCATCGGCGCAGCGGGACGAGCACGAGTTGTGGAACGTTGGAGTTGGAAGCATTGCGCTCAATTGACCGTTGATCAATATCGAGAAGTGCTGAGCATGCCCCACAACGTGGAAAAGCTTCGTATACGGGATGCCAAATAGCCAATGTTGACGGTACGTTTTGACAAATTGCCGGTTGGCCCAGGGTCGATGTTTTTGGATGCTGGCGCTGGTTTCGGAAGACACGCATTCGAGGCAGCACGGCGCGGGGCACGCGTCGTTGCGCTTGACTACGCAGAGGAAGAAACCACAGTTACTCGCGCAACTTTTGCCGCCATGTTTGAAGCCGGCGAAATCAAGTCAGAGAATTTGGTTGCTGTGCTGCGCGGTGACGCCACTCGACTTCCATTTGCCGATGACACATTTGACTGCATTGTGACATCTGAAGTGCTTGAACACATTCAAAACGATGTTGCAGCACTACACGAGCTATCTCGCGTACTGAAACCAGGTGGCGTTCTTGCTGCAACTGTGCCTTCATGGTTTCCCGAAAAGATCAACTGGATGTTGTCAGACGAATATCACGCGCCATTCGTACAGGGTGGCCACGTGCGCATTTATTCGGGCACCGAACTGAAGGCCAAACTGCGCGCCGCTGGACTCGTGGTTCAAGACGAACACCGTGCACATGGTTTGCATTCTCCGTACTGGTGGCTGCGCTGCGCAGTTGGGCCGGCTCGCGAAGACAACAAGTTTGTTAATGCCTATAAGAAGTTTTTGGAGTGGGACATCGTCTCTGCACCAACACTCACCCGCACGTTAGAGAAAGTGTTGGCCCCAGCACTTGGTAAGAGCTACATCGTGTATTCGCAAAAGCCTGGGCGCACATCGTGATTTTTCCAGGTCAATCCAACGATGATCTCGTTGACGTCATCACCACCGACGAACTTGTAGCAACTGCAAAAACGATTGCTGCGTTGCAACTTCCAAATGGAATGATTCCGTGGTTTCCACATGGTCACTGCGACCCATGGAACCACGTTGAGACCGCGATGGCCCTCGACGTCATGGGCATGCACGATGAAGCACGACGCGCATACGCATGGCTCGCCGACATTCAGCGCCAAGATGGCAGCTGGCACAACTATTACATGCCAGATGGTTCACTTG
>JBEGVD010000067.1:0-21659 GCA_041178585.1 Actinomycetota bacterium | reverse complement strand
ACTGCATAACACTGGGCCGTGATTCTTCATTCGACTGAGCTGTAGCCGATCTCTGCGAGAGGGTTCCGCCACTGAGAATAAGTGGGTCTGGCTTCAGGCGAAGAGAAACATTCACAAAAGAGGTGATGAAGAACAAACCAGAAAACACCCATGGACCGGTGTAAAGATTCCAATCAAAGAGATATTGGCCCAGGTGTTCGGCCGGCCTGATCAACACTGGTCCGAGAACTGCACCAAAAGTTGATGCGAAAAGGATCCGGCTCATCGCCGCACCACGTTGATTCGCTTCAGCTAGATCGGTTGCGGCATAACGTGAAAGCAAATTCGCAGATTGCCCATTTCCAAAAAGAAACAATCCAACAAGAAATACTGTAAGCGACTGAAATTCAACTCCACATCCAGCAATTAATCCACCGAGCAATGCCAGTGAATATCCAAGCATCAAGCCACGACGGCGACCTTGTCGCAACATCAAGCGTGAGAGAACCTGCGCCATGAATGCTGTACCGACGGTTACTGTCGCAGAAGCGATACCTCCCCACGGCGTCTTCTGACCAAGCATGTCCTGAATAACGAAGGCACCAACCGTCACCGCTGCTGACAATGCGGCAGATCCTGCCATTTGTCCAAGCACGAGAACTCGTAGCGTTCGCTTTTGGATCACTTGCTTTTCTTCTACAGACAAGGCCTCGAAAGCATCAACGATGGCCATTGACAAATGCTACAAACAATGGTGTCGAAGAGGGGACTTGAACCCCTACGCCCTTTCGAGCGCCAGCCCCTCAAGCTGGTGCGTCTGCCAATTTCGCCACTCCGACGTGGTACTTGATTTTACCTGTTAACTGGTCTGCTTAGGCGAGAAACATTCCTAAGGCAACAACCGTGATTACCCATACGAGTGCAAAAACGGTCGTTATGCGATTGAGGTTGCGTTCCGCGGCTGCCGAACCCAACGCGGCTCCACCACCTCCGCCGAACATATCGCTCAATCCACCGCCACGCCCGCTGTGGAGCAAAACTCCAGTTACAAGGGCAACAAGTGACAGAACGTTGATGACGATGGTGACGATGGTGATGAAATTACGCACAGATAGAGCCTACCGAATAGGAGCTGTTACGACTCTTCCGGGAAATGACATGCCGATTGTTGGCCTGTTGGCCGAACTACTAACTGAGGCTCCTCTGCCGCGCACAAATCAGTGGCCTTCCAACAACGGGTTCGGAACCGGCATCCAGTTGGAGGGTTAACCGGCGAAGGCACATCACCTTCAAGCATGATGCGATGACGCGAGCGCTCCACCTTCGGATCTGGCAAAGGAACAGCAGACAACAGCGCCTTCGTGTACGGGTGGGAAGGATTTCGATACACCGCATCCTTATCCCCAATTTCCACGATCTTTCCGAGATACATAACCGCAACGTGATCAGCAATGTGGCGAACAACCGAGAGATCATGCGCAATGAAGATGTACGACATGCCAAGACGCTTCTGCAAGTCACCAAATAAATTCACCACTCCGGCTTGGATGCTCACGTCAAGCGCTGACACCGGCTCATCGAGGACAATCAACTTTGGGTCAAGAGCCAATGCTCGTGCGATACCAACACGCTGACGCTGACCTCCAGAAAATTCATGCGGGAATCTCTTGGCGTGATCTGAGGCAAGACCAACCAAATCGAGCAACTCGGCAACTTTGTCTTGGTGGTTGCCTGCAACACCCTGAACAACAAGAGGTTCTGCAATTGAACTTCCAACTGTCATCTTCGGATCAAGCGATGCAAAAGGGTCTTGGAACACAATCTGCATTTGCCTTCGCACTTCACGTAACTGCTCAAAACTCATCTTCGTGAGATCCTGGCCTTCGAAAATGACTTCACCAGAAGTTGGTTGGATAAGTTGCAAAACCGACCGTCCAACTGTGGTCTTTCCAGATCCAGACTCTCCTACCAAGCCAAGCGTTTGCCCTACCTTCACATCGAAGGAAACGTCGGCAACAGCTTGAACGATGCGCTTGGTCTTTCGAATACCGCTGCTGGAGCGCAATTCAAAGTTCTTCACAAGATTGCGAACACTCAACAGTGCTTCAGATTGATTATTACTCACGACTTTCTCCCAATACGCAATTCCTCAGCACGAATGCATGATGTGAGCAGGTCGTCAAACGGCGCGAGTGGCGGCAACCCCGCATTGCAAGCATCTAATGCATGCTGGCAACGTGGAGCGAAACCACAACCGATAGGTGGTGCAAGCATGTTCGGTGGGAATCCGGCGATAGGTTGCAATCGCTCAATCCCCTCATGCGGAAGCGAAGACAAGAGTCCGCGTGTATACGGATGACTTGGATGATCGAAAATCGACTGAACCGTACCGCTTTCAACATTACGACCCGCGTACATCACATTCACACTGTCGGCCACTCGGGCAATAACACCCAAATCGTGAGTAATCAACACCACTGCTGTACCGAACATCTGCTGCACACGTTGAATAACTTCAAGGATCTGAGCCTGAACTGTCACATCAAGCGCGGTTGTCGGCTCGTCGGCAATCAGCACCTTTGGATTATTTGCAATCGCCATAGCGATGACCACACGCTGGCGCATTCCACCAGAGAACTCATGCGGGTACTGGCGGGCACGTTCATCTGGTTGCGGGATGCCCACGATCTCCAGCAACTCAACCGCCCTCTTCTCGGCATCATGAGTGTTCATGTCCTGGTGAGATTGAATCATCTCCACGATTTGATCGCCCACTCTGTGAACCGGATTTAATGCAGATAGTGGATCCTGGAACACCATTGCCAGCGACTTACCTCGAACCGAACGTATGGCTTTGCGCTTAGCTCCGATCAACTCCACACCATCGAGCATGACGCTGCCTGTAATCGTTGCGCTAGTAGGCAAGAGACCCATAGCAGCTAAAAACGAAACTGATTTTCCAGATCCAGACTCGCCAACAACACCCAGAATTTCTCCAGGCGCAACGTCAACGTCGATTCCACGTACCGCTTTCAACTCGCCCATTTGCGTGTTAAACGTGACACGGAGATCGCGAATTTGCAAGACCGAATTAGACATTACTTACCCGCGTCCATTCGTGGGTCAGTCGCGTCGCGTAGTGCATCACCAATGAAGTTGATGCACAAAGAAATGACCACCAACACCAAACATGGGAACAGCGCTATCCACCAGAATCCTGTTTGCACTGCGCCTTTGGCTTGACCTACCAATAATCCAAGCGACGTTGCGCCAGCACCTGGTTGAGGTCCGTAGCCAAAGAACGACAATGTGGCTTCGCCCGAAATAGCACCGACCACAGAAAACGTGAGCGCCACCATGATTGGGCCGATTGAGTTCGGGATCAGGTGGCGTTTGATGATGTATGACCTTGAGGCGCCAGATGCGCGGGCAGCCTCAATGAATTCACGCTCTTTCAGTGCAAGCACCTGTCCTCGAACGATACGGGCAACGCCCATCCAGCCAAAGAACGACAGTAAGAAAATGATGAACCGCAACGAGCTGACTTCACCGACAAGGAACGTGAGCCATTCAATAGATCCGAACATGTTTCGAACTACGAGCAAGGCAACCAAGAATGGGAATGCAAGGAAAAGGTCTGTGACGCGCATGATTACATCGTCAAACCGACCACCGCGGAAACCTGCCACGGCCCCTACAACACAGCCAACGAACACTGAAATGAAAGCGCTAAACAACCCAATCAATAAAGAAACTCTCGTTCCGTAAATGAGACGGCTGTACAAGTCACGACCAATATCATCTGTGCCCAACCACGCGAGCTTTGATGGCGATAAGTACGAGTTAGGCGGAGCCTTTACCGACTCATTCACGCCGTAACGAGTAGTCAAAGGAGACAACACAACTGCGAGAACTAGAAAGCCGAGAATCGCACAGCAGATAAGCGCAGCTCTATGTCCCGCGAATCGCTTCCACGCCATCTGGCGCGGACTCATCGTTGGAATGACAGCGTTAGTCAAGACGGATCCTCGGATCGAGAATTGCATAGGAGATGTCAGCCAACAAGTTGAACAGCAGAACGGAAGCAACAATGATCACCATAAGTGGCATCAGCAAGGGGAAGTCACCGTTACCAAATGCACTAAGAAAGTACTTACCGGTACCTGGGTAATCAAAAATGTTCTCAGTGATGATGAGGCCGCCGACAATTGCGCCAATATCGAGTGCCGCGATGGTGATCACGGGAATAAGAGCATTACGCACACCGTGTCGCATCAAAATGCGGAACTCGCTCAATCCTTTTGACCGAGCTGTGCGCATGTAGTCCGAATTCAAAACATCAAGCAAAGACGATCTCATGTATCGGCTGTATACAGCAATGATTTGAATGGCAACTACAAATGTTGGAAGCGTCATATGTTTAATCATCAACACAAGATCAAATCCATCCTGCCCAGGTGGGTACACACCTGATGTAGGAAACAGCGTGTTGCCGAACCACTTACTCCAGTACACAGCAAACAGCAACTGCAACAGGATTGCAGAGATATAAGGCGGGATGGAGATTCCAACGAATGCGGCGGTGTTCACTGCTACGTCGCGCTTACCGCCAGGTCGCAGTGCTGCAAAAATACCGATGGTGAGTCCAATAGACACACCTACGGTCGTTGCTGCGAAGCCAAGTCGCGCGCTGTTTGCAATCGCATCTTTCAACTCTGGCCATACCTCGCGACTTCCCTTAATACTGTTTGGCCAATTAAACGTGACGAAATTCTGCAACCAACTTAAGTATCCCGTTACGTAGTTTGAACCGAGACCATTAAGTTCTTTGTACTGCGCAATCTTTGAACGTGTTGCGCGAGGATTTGATCGCATATAGCTAGCAAGCGGATCTGTGCCCATCCTGAGGGCGATGTATACCAAAAACGTAACGAGCAACAGAGTGGGTATTGCCCATGCAGAGCGACGAAGTGCAAACCGAAACATATATGCCCTCCCCTTTGCTCCGATACTCCTAAACCAGATTGAACTTCATTATGCAGACGGTGCGCAACCCGAACCCAAAGGCTCGAGTCGCGCACCGTACATGCGTACTAGTGACTAATTGACTAGAGAACCGTTACTACTGGTTCACCGGTCAACAAGTTTGTTACTGCATATGCACCATCATTGGTTGTTGCAAATGCACCTGGGCTGACAGGGAATGCTGTCGTCCAGACCATCCACGAAGAGTTTGCACACTCCGTGATTGGGTTAAGGCACTCTGGCCACTGTTCTGCACCAATGACGATCTTTCCGTCGCCATCAACGTCAGTCCACTGGTTGAAGTTGATAAACGCTGTGTAGTTATTCAAGTCAGCATCAACTGGACCACCGACTCGGTCTGTGCGCCAGAAGCCCGACTTAGGGAACTGGAACAAAGGCAAGAGGACGTGATCCTCGGCCATCAAACGAAGGGCTGCCTTGATGTTGTCGGCACGCTTTGTTGCATCCACTTCAACGTCTGCTGCATGCAGCAAGTCTGAAGCGTCAGTGTTGCACCAACCCTGTGTGTTCTGACCCACGTTGCCATTGGCATCGGTTGGGATCTGGTCACACACAAATGACGAAGTGAGGTACGCAGGATCTGGTGGAGCCGTGCTGATGTACATCGCCAAGTCGTAGTCAAGTGCTGGCAAACGCTTCTGGAAATAGCAAGCTGCGTCGCAGTTGTCAGCCTTTACGTTGAATCCTGCTGCTTGCAGCAATGGAATCAAGTAAGCCTGGGTGCTTTCGCGACGGGTGTTACCGGTGTTGACAACCCAACGAATTTCCGGCGCAACGCCATCTTTCGCCCAGTAGCCAGAACCGTCTTTTTCCCAGCCTGCATCTTCCATGATCTTCGTTGCACCTTCAAGGTCAAAACTGCCAGCGAATTCATCGCCTACGCAGTAGTCACCAGGGGTGATTGGACCACACTGCAACAACGTTCCTGTTGGAGCAATTGGTGTGTAGATCTGTGCAAACAATGCATCGCGGTCAATTGACTTTGAGAATGCTTCGCGGAAATCATCGTCTGCGAATGGTCCGCACTTCTGGTTGAAGTAGAACGCTTCGTAGTCGCCACCGAATTGAACTGAAGAAGCGATGTTGTCTTGTGCAACTGCTTCTTCGATTCCCTGGTAGTACTGCGGATAAATGAAGTCCACGTCGCCAGCCTTGATTGACGCAATTTCAGTGTCGCTGTCAGCCTTTGGAACCATAACGATCTTTGGTGTAACTGCTTTGTCAGCACCCCAATAGTTTTCGTTTGGAACGTAGACCAACTGATCCTTGCTCCATGACTCCATCTTGTATGCACGGCCTGAGTAAGGAATGAGATCAGCGAAGTCAGCTGACACGTCAGCTGTGTTTTCTACTGATGCAGCCTTAATCAACGTTCCGAACAATCCCTTGTACGGCGCGTAAACAGCCTTCAAGGTGACAACAACTTGCTTGTCACTTGATCCGGCTTCAATTGATGTCACTTGGTCATAACCAGTTGTTGACAACGATCCAGGCGTGTTCAACGAAGCATCCCAAGTTGCCTTGAAGTCTGCAACGGTGATTGGTGAACCGTCTTCCCACACTGCTTCTGGTGCAATGTCGTAAGTAATGGTCATACCTGCTGTTGTTGATTCTGGTTTTGTGTAGTCGTAAGTACGTGTTGCACAAGCATCGAGGCTTGTGAACGCTGCACCTTCGTTGCTTTCGCCGCTACTGCCACCGCAAGCTGCCACTACAAGTGACAACGCTGCGAAACCAGCAACAACTCCAGCGAGTTTGTTGGTTTTCTTCACTCTCGACCTCCCCGTCGATTAGGTGGGAATTACCCCAATTGGGTCGGAGCACAGAGCCCCGACATGTGAAGTAGAGACTACTAGCGAGTGACGGTTACCACTAACGAGATCGATATTGCACGATGCGCGCGAACTCAGCAGGGTCAAGGGATGCCCCGCCCACCAAGGCTCCGTCAATGTCGGGCTGAGCCATGATTTCAGCGATATTTGCGGCTTTCACACTTCCGCCATATTGCAATCTGATTGCACTTGAAGCTTTTTCACCCGAATTCTCTTGCACCTGTGCTCGGATTGCACCGATAACGGCTTGAGCATCGCCAGCCGTTGCCGTGCGACCAGTGCCGATAGCCCAAATTGGTTCGTAAGCGATGACCATGTTGCACACTTGCTCAACCGTACGACCGACGAGTGCTGCACGCACCTGACCGATTACTTTCTCGGTAGTTTTTCCGGCTTCACGCTCTTCAAGCGTTTCGCCAACGCAGACGATCGGATACATATTCAGTTTCTGAACGGTGGTGATCTTCTTCGAAACATCAGCATCCGTTTCGCCAAAAATTTCACGTCGCTCACTGTGACCCACAATGACATACTGCACACCAAGTTTTGCAAGAAATGCCGCAGCAACTTCACCGGTAAATGCACCTTTTTCTTCCCAGTGACAATTTTGCGCTCCAAGATGAATACGTAGATCATCTGCGTCAATCAGCGTTTGCACGCTACGGATGTCGGTGTATGGAGGATGTATTGAAACGTCCACTGCGCTGTAGTCGTCCTTCGTCAGCAAGTACGCAAGCTTCTGCAAACTCTGAATTGCTTCAAAGTGATTGTTATGCATTTTCCAGTTACCGCTAATCAGCGGCTTCCGGTACACGGTGCTATCTGGCATTTGGTGCTCCTCGCAATGCGGCAAGACCAGGAAGGTCGCCAAGTTCTAAGTATTCAAGCGATGCGCCGCCGCCGGTTGACACATGGTCAACTTCATCATCAAGTTTAAATTGCGCAAGCGCAGCCGCGGAGTCTCCTCCACCTACAACAGTGAATGCTTTTGTATCGGCAACTGCTTGAGCAACAGTCTTTGTGCCCGATGCAAATCGTGGGTCTTCGAACATGCCCATTGGACCATTCCAAAACACAGAACGAGCATCCATGATGATGTCAGTGAATGCTGCTGCAGAACCTGGTCCAATGTCTAAACCCTTGGCTCCATCAGGCAATCGAATGCCAAAGGTTTGATACACACCCTGTGCGTCAAGACCAATGATGTCTTCTGGCAGATGGATTGGAACCGACCCGGCAAGTAGTTGCTTGCACGTGTCTATTTGATCGCGCTCGCATATGGAATCTCCAACCGGATATCCCTGCGCCGCCAAAAACGTGAAGCACATACCTCCACCAATGATGAAAGCGTCAACACGTTGTTGCAAGGCTTCAATTACACCAATCTTGTCGCTCACCTTTGCACCACCGAGCACGGCAACGAAAGGACGTTTCGGCTTCTCGCGGAGGTCACCCAACACATCCACTTCTCGCTGCAACAACCTCCCGGCAGCTGAAGGCAAGGTAAGTGAAGGTCCAACAATCGAAGCGTGCGATCGATGTGCTGCGCCGAAGGCATCGTCAACATACATATCAATTCCTTGGATTAACTGATTAACGAAAGCAGGATCATTGCCTTCCTCGCCAGGATTAAACCGGAGGTTTTCGAGCAATTCCACACCTGGTGCAAGTTCTGCCAAACGTGCACGAACTGGCGCCATCGAATACTTCGTATTCGGAGCACCTTTTGGCCGGCCCAAGTGACTGGCACAGACAACATGAGCTCCGCGACTGGTTAAGTACTCAATCGTCGGCAGTGCGGCACGAATACGGAAGTCGTCAGTAATGGTTCGCGCTTCATCAGGTCCCTCCATGGGAACGTTGAAGTCTGTTCGAACAAGAACCCGCTTGCCTGATACGTCGCCGAGATCTTCTAGCGATGGAACCCGAGACATGAAATTGGCTACTTCGAGGAACCAATGTGCTTGATGAGATCAACGAGGCGATTCGAATAACCCCACTCGTTGTCATACCAACCAAGAACCTTCACAAGGTTGCCCATTGTCATGGTGAGATCGCTGTCGAATACACATGAATGCGGGTTAGTTACGACATCGCTTGAAACGATCGGTGCATCTGTGTACTCAAGAACACCCTTCAACGGGCCGTCAGCAGCTTTCTTGAACGCCGCGTTGATCTCATCCTTTGATGGGGTTGCTTTGAGCACTGCTACGAAGTCGGTGATCGAACCAGTTGGAACCGGAACTCGTAATGATGTTCCATCCAACTTGCCCTTCATTGCTTCGAGCACCAGGCTCGTTGCGCGAGCAGCACCTGTACCGGTTGGAATGATGTTGATCGCTGCACCACGTGCACGACGCAAGTCGCTGTGTGGACCGTCTACAAGTTGCTGGTCACCCGTGTAGGCATGAATTGTTGTCATCAAACCGTTTTCCACGCCGAAAGCATCGTCGAGAACCTTCACCATTGGCACGAAGCAGTTGGTCGTGCAGCTCGCATTCGACACAACTTTGTGCTTGCTACGGTCGAAAACCTGATGATTCACTCCGTAAACAAATGTCGCATCTGCCCCGGCTGACGGCGCAGAAACAATGACGATTGGCGCTCCGGCTTCGAGATGAGCAGCTGCCTTGTCGCGGTCGGTGAAGAAACCTGTTGATTCAATGACAACGTCCACACCAAGGGATGCCCACGGAAGATCCTTTGGGTCGCGATGCTGGAGCACCTTCAGCACTTTGCCGTCAATGCTGATTCCGTCATCAACAGGTTTGATGTCGTTTGGAAGAATGCCGAGTACCGAGTCGTACTTCAACAAATGTGCCATTGTCTTGATGTTGCCGAGGTCGTTAACCGCAACGATCTCGATTGGTGCACTTGCTGCTTGTACTGCACGGAAGAAGTTACGACCGATGCGACCGAAACCGTTGATACCTACGCGAATTGGTGTGTTTGCCATAGAGGCAGACATTAGCAACCGAGCGACTAGCGGGCGATATCTCGGTGAATGACCCGTGGTTGATGACCCAATTGAATGAACCTTCGACCGATCTCTTCTGCAATCGCGACAGATCGGTGCCTTCCGCCGGTGCAACCAATGGCGACGGTGAGGTAGCTTTTCCCTTCTGCCCGATAAGCCGGAATGAGCATTCCAAACAGCGCATCAATCTGGTCTATAAATTCAACAGCCAGCGATTGCTGCAGTACGAAATCGGAAACCGATTGGTCCAAACCGCTCAAGGGGCGAAGATTTTCATCCCAATGTGGGTTAGGCAAAAAGCGAACGTCGAACACCAAGTCGACGTCCAGAGGGATGCCGTGCTTGTATCCAAATGACTCAACCGTCAGTTGCATGACATCTTTGCCACCAACAGCAGCAAACAGATCTTGAATTTGAGACTTCAATTGATGCACATTTAGCGAAGAGGTATCAATGACTAAGTCGGCAGAGCCCTTCACCTGTTCGAGCAACGATCGCTCTTTAAGAATTGCCTCTTCAACGCTCACTGTTGCGCTACTCAATGGATGCTTTCGGCGCGTCGCTCCATAACGCTTCACTAATTCAGACGTTGACGCGTCAAGGTACAAAATCCGCACTCGATGGCCAGCTTCACGCAAGTTAGCAACAACATCTATCGCATTGGTTTGATTAGATGGCGTGCCAAGTACAAGCGCAAGCTGAAGATCATCTGCGCCATTTTCTGCAAGCTCTACGACCTTGTCCACAAGAGTGATCGGCATGTTGTCAACAACAAACCAGCCAAGATCTTCGAGGTCGTCCGCTGCTTGTGATCTACCGGCACCAGACAACCCAACGATGAGCAAAATATCGGCCACGTGAAAAGGTTACCCGTGTAGGTGTTTGTAGATGTCGCGGGCAACAGTCTCAGGAAGCCAGCCAAGTGACAGCAAATTATCGAGCGAAGCCTTCTTTACCGCCGCCACCGTTCCGAAATGTGCGACAAGTTTCTTCTTGCGAGCTTCGCCTAACCCTTGTATTCCATCAAGTGCACCCTTTGTCATCCGCTTTCCGCGTAATTCGCGATGGAAGGAGTTGGCAAACCTGTGGGCCTCGTCTCGGATCACTTGCAACATAAACAGAGCATCACTTCCGCGGGGTACATCGACGGCTTCGGGTCTATTAGGGACAAAGACTTCCTCAAGTCGCTTTGCCAAGGAAGCAACTGGAATCTCATGTTCTAGACCTAGTTCACTGATGACTTCCATCGCGACGCCAAGTTGCCCCTTGCCACCGTCAACCAAAATGAGCTGCGGGGGGTAAGCAAATTTTCCAGGTTTCTCACCACGCTGTTCAACTGGCAAATCACGTTCAGTGATGTACGCGGTAAGCCTGCGCGTGAGCACTTCCTTCATTGCGGCGTAGTCATCGTTTCCTGGAACGTCTTTTATTTTGAACTTGCGGTATTCACGCTTTATTGGCAGTCCATCTTCTAGTACCACCATGCTGCCCACGTAATCAGTTCCCTGGAGATGCGCCATGTCGTAACACTCAATACGTAGTGGGGCCTCAGGCAGATTGAGCAAATCTTGCAACTCGGTTAGCGCACGACTGCGGCTGTTGTGATCAGATGCGCGCTTCATTCGATGACGTGCAAACTCATCAGTTGCATTCTTCACAACAGTGGCGAGCAATTCTCGTTTATCACCGCGAGTCGGAACGCGGATCTCCACTTTGGTTCCACGTTCTCTTGCCAGCCACTCTTCCATCGCACTCAGGCTTTCTGGCGCCTGTGAAACCAACACTTCTTTAGGAACGCCTAACGGCGGCGCATCGCCATAGATGCTTTCAAGAATCCGGTCCATCAATTGACCAGAACTCACATCCTCAACTTTGTCCAAAATAAATCCATTGCGACCCATCACCCGACCGCGACGAACGTAAAACACTTGCACCGATGCTTCAAACTCATCGTCGGCAATTCCAACAACGTCGATGTTCTCGGATTGATCTCCTACCATCTGTTGGCGCTCGAGCGCCTTATGAATGTGTGAGAGACGATCCCTAAACACTGCAGCACGTTCAAAGTCCTGCTTGCTCGAGGCTTCCTTCATTTCTAACTCGATCTTGTCAACTATCTCATCGGAATCGCCATTGAGAAATCGCTGCAGATCGTGCACGTACTTTGAATATTGCTCGGCTTCCACATTGCCCACACATGGTCCACTGCATTTTTCAATGTGGAACAGCAAACACGGGCGTCCGAGGCGATTGTGTTGTTTGAACACACCGTTCGAACACGTTCTAACGGGAAACGTCCGGAGCACAAGTTCCAAAGTGTCTCGAATGACCCATGCATTTACATATGGGCCGAAATACTTTGTTCCCTTGCGACGCCTGCCGCGCATGACCATCGCGCGGGGCCATTCCTCATCCAGTGTGATGGCTAGAAACGGATAGCTCTTATCGTCACGAAGTCGAATGTTGAAGCGTGGACGATGTTCCTTGATCAAGTTGTACTCAAGAATTAACGCTTCAACTTCGTTGCGGACCTCAATCCATTCAACGCTCGCGGCTACTGACATCATTTTTGCTGTTCGTGGGTGAAGCGTATGAGGTTCGGCGAAATAACTGCCCACACGCGAACGCAGATTGATTGCCTTGCCGACGTAAATGACCCCACCCTGTTCGTCCTTGAATTGATACGACCCTGGCGTATCTGGAATAGGGATCGACGGCCGCTGCACTGCCTATTGCTTCTTTTTCAACAGCGGTCCAAGGAACTTGCCCGTGTAGCTCCCCTTCACTTTTGCGACGTCCTCAGGTGTTCCCTCAGCGATGATCCGTCCACCGCCGTCTCCACCCTCTGGACCCATGTCAATAATCCAGTCCGCAGTTTTAATCACATCAAGATTGTGTTCAATCACCAAAACGGTGTTACCCGTTTCGACGAGACGTGCAAGTACTGTCAGCAATCGGCGCACGTCTTCAAAGTGCAAACCAGTGGTTGGCTCGTCAAGTAGGTAAATAGTTCGACCGGTGCTGCGCTTCGCGAGCTCTGCTGCAAGTTTCACACGCTGAGCTTCGCCACCTGAAAGAGTTGGTGCCGACTGACCCAATCGCACGTACCCGAGACCAACATCAAACAGTGTTTGCATATGACGGCCGATACGGGGTTGATTGGCAAAGAAGTCGACGGCTTCTGATATTGGCATGTCGAGGATTTGGGAAATGTTCTTACCCTTAAACAAAATGTCCAAAGTGTCACGGTTGTAGCGCTCGCCTTTGCACACGTCGCATGGCACATATACGTCGGGCAAGAAAACCATTTCAATTTTGATTGTTCCGTCGCCCGAGCACGCTTCGCATCGACCACCTGGGACGTTAAAACTAAATCGTCCAGGTTGATAACCACGAACCTTCGCTTCAGGCGTTGTAGCAAACAACTTGCGAATGTCGTCAAACACACCGGTGTATGTTGCAGGGTTTGAACGAGGTGTTCTACCAATTGGAGATTGGTCCATGTCAATCACTTTGTCCAGGTGCTGTACTCCGTCAACCGCCGTGTGCTTGCCTGGGGCGTCTTTCGACTTGTAAATCTTCTGCATGAGCGATGGCAACAAGATGTCACGAATCAACGTGCTCTTGCCGCTACCCGACACACCAGTGACGGCGACAAACAGTCCCAATGGAATCTTTGCTGTGAGGTTCTGCAAGTTGTGTTCGCGCGCACCACGAATGGTGAGCCACTCCTTCTTCGGAGCGCGCCTTTCAGCAGGAACCGGAACGAACTTCTTTCCGCTCAAATATTGTCCGGTAATTGATTTTGCAACCTTTTCGATGCCGGCCACTTCGCCGCTGTACACAACCTCACCCCCGTGCTCACCAGCACCAGGACCAATGTCGACGATCCAGTCGGACGCCCGAATGGTGTCTTCGTCGTGCTCGACAACCATAACGGTGTTCCCAAGATCACGAAGACGAACAAGAGTTTCAATCAGTCGATGATTGTCGCGCTGATGCAGGCCAATACTTGGTTCGTCAAGCACGTACAGGGTGCCTACAAGCCCCGAGCCAATCTGACTTGCAAGACGAATACGTTGCGCCTCACCACCAGCCAACGTTGCAGCGGCACGTGACAGCGTGAGATAGTCAAGACCAACCGAAAGCAAAAAACCAAGTCTTGCGTTGATTTCTTTCGTAATGCGTTCCGCGATCAGCTTGTCGCGATCACCAAGCTTCAGACCCTTTAAAAATTCTGCAGAGTTTCCGATTGACAAATCACAAATTTCACTCAAACTCTTGTCGTTAACTTTCACTGCAAGTGATGATGGTTTTAGCCGTTGACCTTTGCATGCTTTACAGGGCGCTTCGCGCATATAACTTTCAAATTGCTCACGCGAATACTCGCCTTCTGCACTTTCGTGACGACGCTTGATCCACGGGACAACACCTTCATAGGAAGTGCTGTACTCGCGGGACCGTCCATAACGGTTCTTGTATTTCACCATTAAGGCGTCACCTGCTCCATGCATGATGATGTTTTTGTTTTTGTCGGAGAGCTTTTCCCACTTCACGTTGAGCGGAATGGAGTACTCCTCGGCTACTGCTTCAAGCATGCGTTGAAAATACTGCGTATGCGCCGATCGCCAAGGTGCTATCGCACCCTGAAGAATTGATAGCTCAGGGTCTGGAACAACCAACTCTTCTTCAACTTCGTATCGGGTTCCTAAACCAAGGCAAGTTTCACATGCGCCAAACGGCGAGTTAAAAGAGAAATTTCGAGGAGCCAACTCATCAAAACTCGCACTGCACTTCGGGCAGGCCATGTGCTGGCTGAACGTGATGACTTCACCTTGTTCATCACTTTTTCCGCTCATGATTTCGATGCCAGCGACACCATCGGCAAGTTTGAGCGCAGTCTCAAGGCTGTCGGTAAGACGTCGATTTATTCCGGCCTTCTGCACGAGACGGTCAACGATGATGTCAATGCTGTGGTTCTCATAGCGCGCAAGTTTGTCGCCCTTTTTCAAGAACTCCGAAATATCGACAACTTGATCATCAATTCGTGCGCGCGAATAACCCTGTGCAAGAAGCTCTCCAAGAAGGTTCTCGTACTCACCTTTACGACCGCGAACGACAGGAGCCAATACCTGGAATCTTGTCCCTGCCGGAAGTTCCAAAATTCGATCAACAATTTGTTGTGGCGTTTGGCGCTGCAATGCAATGCCATCCTTTGGGCAATGCTGAACTCCGATGCGCGCCCAAAGCAACCGCAAATAGTCATAAATCTCGGTGATCGTGCCAACTGTTGAACGTGGATTCTTGGAAGCAGTCTTTTGGTCTATGGAGATTGCTGGGGACAAGCCCTCAATGACATCGACATCCGGCTTATCCATTTGGCCAAGAAACTGCCGCGCATAGGCACTAAGGGACTCAACGTAACGACGCTGACCTTCGGCGTAAATGGTGTCGAAGGCCAAACTGCTCTTGCCACTTCCCGAAAGACCAGTGAGAGCGATCAACTTGTCTCGGGGAACCTCAACATTAATGTTCTTTAGGTTGTGCTCCCGAGCACCACGAACAGAAATGACTCCCGCAGAATAAACAGGTCTCTTCTTCGCTGGAGGCATGACAGCAGACTACTTACTCGCTACTTAGCGTCGCGAAGTTCGCGTCGCAAATCTTTAATTTCATCACGGAGTCGTGCCGCATACTCAAACTTCAACTCCGAGGCTGCAAGATTCATCTCTTCCTCAAGGGTTTGTATCAGTCGACCAAGTTCCTGCTGCGGCAAGGAACGCAATTCATTCACGACTTTTTCACGCTCACGGTCACGGCGTCCGCTTTTCGTCGTAGGCGTGGCGCCTTCGGATGGACGAAGCACAGACAAAATATCGCCAACGGCCTTACGAATGGTCTGAGGATTGATGTTGTGTTCCGTGTTGTAGGCGATCTGTCGTTGTCGGCGTCGCTGTGTCTCGCCAATTGCGCGGTCCATTGAAGGAGTCCGTTTATCGGCGTACATAACCACTTGGCCATTTACGTTTCGGGCAGCGCGTCCGATCATCTGAATGAGTGATGTTTCGCTACGCAGGAATCCTTCCTTATCTGCATCCAGAATCGCTACGAGCGAAACTTCCGGTAAGTCCAAACCTTCGCGGAGCAAGTTAATACCCACAAGAACATCGAACTCACCAAGTCGTAATGCACGCAAGATTTCAATTCGTTGGATGGTGTCGATGTTTGAGTGCAAGTAACGAACCTTTAAACCCTGCTCAAGCAGGTACTCACTCAAATCTTCTGCCATCTTCTTGGTCAAGGTAGTAATCAACACACGATCGCCAGCTTCGACCCTGCCGTTGACCATTTCAATGATGTCGTCAATCTGACCTTTCGTTGGCCTCACAATCACTTCTGGATCAACCAAGCCTGTTGGACGAACAATCTGCTCTACAACTTGCTGGCTCGTTGCTATTTCAAATTTCGCAGGTGTTGCAGAAAGGAAAATGCATTGATTGATCCTTTGCATTGCTTCCTCAAATTGCAGCGGCCGGTTATCAGCAGCCGACGGCAATCTGAAGCCGTGCTCAACGAGTGTTGCTTTGCGACTGCGATCTCCAGCGAACTGACCATGCAACTGCGGAATGGTTACGTGGCTCTCATCGACCACCAACAGGTAGTCATCCGGGAAATAGTCCAGCAACGTAAACGGTGGCTCTCCTGGCGATCGTCCATCGATATGCATCGAATAGTTCTCAATACCGTTACAAAATCCAACTTCGGCGATCATCTCTAGGTCGTATTGAGTTCGCATCCTGAGACGCTGAGCTTCCAATAACTTGCCCTCTGTCTCAAATTGCTTCAGTCGGACTTGTAACTCATGTTCAATGCCGACAACCGCTTTCCTCATGCGTTCATCTCCCGCAACATAATGGGTCGCAGGAAAGATCAACACTTCACTCATATCGTTCACGGTCTCACCCGTCAATGCATCGACGATCGTGATTCGCTCAACGGTGTCCCCGAACATTTCAATTCGTGTGACAGTCTCGTCATACGCGGGCTGCACTTCGATGGTGTCTCCACGAACGCGGAAGTTTCCGCGACCAAGAGTCATGTCATTGCGGTCGTACTGCAGGTCGACAAGCCGACGGAGCAAACTGCGTTGGTCGTAATCAACACCAACGTGAAGTTCTAAAAGGTTTCCCCGATACTCCTCGGGGTTTCCCATTCCATAAATGCAACTCACCGAGGCCACAACAATGGTGTCTCGACGCGTCAGCAATGCAGCAGTCGCCGAATGTCGCAACCGATCTATTTCGTCGTTTACCGAAGAATCCTTTTCAATGAAGGTGTCGCTTGAGGCAATGTACGCCTCTGGTTGGTAGTAGTCGTAATAACTGACAAAATACTCAACTCGATTCTTTGGAAAGAACTCTTTCATCTCTTGAGCTAATTGAGCCGCGAGGCTCTTGTTCGGAGCAAGAATCAGCGTTGGTCGTTGCACCTTTTCAATAGTCCACGCAACGGTCGCCGATTTACCCGAGCCGGTAATTCCTAGCAATGTTTGAAACCTATCGCCTCGCTCTATACCTTCGGCCAATTGAGCTATTGCTTTCGGCTGATCTCCTGCTGGCTGATAATCGGATACAACTTCAAAACGCTGATTATCAACGGTCACTATGTACTCTTTTTCGAAAGTGCGCCAGCACCTTGCTGGGCATTAGGAAGTGTCGCGAACCAATCCCAGACATCATCAACCTGTGACGCGAGCGCATCAATCTCACCACTGTTGTCGATCACTCGATCAGCGACAAGCAGGCGATCTTCACGACTTGCCTGACTAGACATACGACGTCTTGCGTCTTCTTCGTTCATGCTTCGAAATTGCACCAATCGCGAGATTGCAACTTCAGGATCGACATCTACGACAACAAGTCCCGAGAGACCATCTCGCGGATTCTCTACCAACAACGGCATGTCAAGGATGACCACATTGTCCGTGTCCATATTTTCTTGGATCAGGCGAACAATCTCTGCGCCAATTGCAGGATGCATGATGGCGTTCAACTTCTTCAGCATCTCTGGGTCACCGAAAACCAACTGAGCAACTTTTGCTCGGTCCAACTCTCCAGATTCAAGCAAAACATCGCCGAATTCTTCGACCAATTTTTGGAGCGTTGCAGACCCCTTTTGCTGTAACTGCTTTGCAATGCCATCACCATCGATGATCACTGCACCTTTACGCGCGAACAGCGCAGATACCGAAGACTTTCCGGATCCAATTGCGCCTGTAAGCCCAATCAATTTCATATGACTCCGATGAACATCTGAGCTGCGCTCGCCCCCTGACGAGCGCAGCTACAGAAAACTATGCGCTTGGAGCTTCTGGTTCAATAGCAGGAACGTCGGCTGCAGCTTCTGCTGGTGCCTCAGTTGTTGCTGCGGTATCGAAGTATTCAGACCACGCTGCTTCGCGAGCGCTGTCATCTCCGCCAACCCAGTTGCCCTGATCGTCCACTTGGAACTGTCCGCGGTATTCCTCGGCCAATTCTCCACCTTCAGCAGCCTGCTTAATTGACAGGCTGATGCGACGACGTGCGAGATCGAGATCGATGATCTTGACCCACAACTCTTCGCCTGGTGTGACAACCTGCTCTGGCGCTTCAACGTGGTGTGCTGACATTTCAGAAATGTGCACAAGGCCTTCAATTCCGTCACCAACTTGAACGAATGCACCAAATGGAACCAACTTGGTCACGCGGCCGTATACCAACTGAGCAACTTGGTGACCATTGGCGAACTCTTGCCAAGGATCTTGCTGAGTTGCTTTCAACGAGAGGCTGATGCGCTCACGATCCATGTCGACTTCGAGAACCTTTACGGTCACTTCGTCACCAATGTTGACCACTGCTGTTGGGTTGTCAACATGCTTCCAGGACAACTCGGAAACGTGAATGAGTCCGTCCATGCCACCCAAGTCAACGAATGCACCGAATGCAACCACGCTTGAGATGCGGCCCGAGCGAACTTCGCCAACCTTGAGATGTGTCAAGAACTCATCACGTGCGCCACGTTGATTCTGCTCGAGCAGGGTACGACGTGAAAGCACAACGTTGTTGCGATTGCGGTCGAGCTCAAGAATCTTTGCAGTGATGCGCTGACCGATATAAGGAGCAAGGTCACGTACGCGACGCAATTCAACAAGTGACGCAGGAAGGAATCCACGAAGACCGATGTCAACAATGAGTCCCCCCTTGACGACTTCAATAACGAGACCTTCAACGGTTCCGTCAGCAGCCTTAACTTTTTCAATGTCGCCCCAAGCGCGCTCGTATTGCGCACGCTTCTTTGATAGCAACAAGCGACCCTCTTTATCTTCAAGTGTGAGGACAAGAGTTTCGATCTTCTCGCCCAATTTCACAATTTCGTGTGGGTCGATGTCGTTACGAATTGACAATTCGCGAGCGAGGATGACGCCTTCGGTCTTGTAACCGATTTCAACAAGTACTTCGTCGCGAGTGATGCGAACAACAGTTCCTGTAACGAGTTGGCCATCTTTGAGCTCAACAAGAGTTCCGCTAATCGCGTCTGCAAATGACTGCGAAAGATCACGCTCTGTGATTTGGCGTGGTGTGTAGTTTCCTTCTGAGTCGAAGGTTCCCATTGGTGGGGATTGCATGGTCTGTAGATCTGACATTGGTACGTACTTTCGGTGGATAGGAGAGATGGTCTCTCTTGCGAGAGGCCCTACCGGCGGTAGGACAGGGAAATCACGCTATCAGCGCCCGCTCTATCTGGACTTGGCGACAACAAGGAATTCAGGCAATTCCGTGCTGCACGAAGCATGGGAGTACTGCCCTGGCTCAACGCTGGAAATACTGAGAATGTCGAATCCAGCCAAATTAAACACCAAGCGCAACTCCCGTGGCGTGTAGCAACCCGTCCACAAATCGACGTTTTTCACTTCCCCAAACTCATTGCGGATGTCGGTGGTTTCGTGACTCACTCCTTTGAGAGCGTCAAACTCCGCATCGGCATGGTGCTTGACCGAGAAATATGCGTTGAACGCCGACAGCACGAGAATCCCATTGTCCTTCAAGGACCTGCGGATGCCTGCGAGAATCTCGACATCTTGTTGATCGTCAATCATTAAGCCAAAGGCCCCTTGGCATAAACAGATTGCAAAATCAAACTTCGCATGGAGCGAAGCGTGGTTGACGAGGTCACGCGCATCCAGACGCAAGAATTCCGCATTAACTAAGGATTCTGCAACGGAGTTTCGCTGAGCAACATCGATGAAGTCTCGACTCACATCGATACCTGTTACGCGCATTCCCCTGCGTGCAAGTTCCAAACTATGGCGCCCTGGACCACAACCAACATCGATGAACGCACTACCAACTTCAGCACCAGTAGTTGCAAGGATAAAATCAACTTCCTGCGTGGTTCCTTTGGTGAATGAGTACCTGAGGTACGCATCTTTCATATGGCTCGCTAAATCTTCGAACCAATGATCACGATTAGACATTTCGTTACGCCTTCGCTGAGGCCCAACTGTCACCCCACGCAGCGTTTACTTCGAGCGGCACTTTCAGTGATGCTGCGTTCTTCATCTCGTGAAGCACGATCACATTGACTTGATCTTTTTCAGAAACAGGACATTCAACAAGCACTTCGTCGTGAACTTGCAATATGACGGCGCTCTTTAGTTTCGCCTCTGCGATTGATTTATCAATTCGCACAAGGGCAATTTTGAAAATGTCGGCAGCCAATCCTTGGATTCCTGCATTCATTGCTTGTCGCTCGCCCGCTTGCTTAATTCGGAAGTTCGGATTATTGAGTTCTGGGATCTGTCGACGACGACCAAACAATGTTTCGGTGTAACCCTTTGCTCTCGCTTGCTCAATGGTGTCATCCATGTATTGCTTCACGTTCGGGAATGCCGCGAAATACGCATCAAGAATTTCGCTCGCTTCTCCAACCCCAACACTGAGACGCTGGCTTAACCCAAATGCTTCCATTCCATATGCCAGGCCGTACGAGATCATTTTCGCTTGTGAACGCATCTCTGATGTGACGCTCGCTGCATCAACTCCGAATACCCGGGCTGCGGTGGCGCTGTGAATGTCAATGCCACGATTGAACGAGTCAATCAGTCCAGGATCATTTGCAAGGTGTGCGATGCAACGCAATTCAATTTGGTTGTAGTCCGCAACCATGAGCAGACATCCGTCTTGAGGAATGAATGCGGTGCGAAATACTTTCCCTTCTTCCGACCTAATTGGAATGTTGTGCAGGTTTGGAGCATCGCTACTGAGACGTCCAGTCCGAGCAACAGTTTGATTGAAGGTTGCATGAATGCGTCCATCTGGTTGGATGGCATCAAGCAAACCTTGGCCATACGTTCCACGCAACTTTTCAAACTCGCGATACTCCAACAATTGGTCGATGAATTCAGGCCACTGATCTCGAATTTTCTCGAGCGTTGCTGCATCAGTGCTGAATCCAGTTTTCGTCTTCTTACCCGGCGAAAGCTTCTTGTCCTCGTACAGAATTTGTCGAAGTTGTGTTGGAGAATTCAAATTGAAGGTCTTCCCTGCCAGTTCATGCAACACCACCGTAAGACGCTTCGTCTCGTGAACTAAATGCTCGTTTATTGCGGTTAGTTGCTTTTTGTCTACAAGAACTCCGACATGTTCCATTTTTGCCAACACTCGAATGAGTGGCAATTCAACGTCGTTGAACAAAGTGGCTACGCCTTGTCCGTCAATCTCCTTAGCGAGTGCAGGAAGAACCCGACTAACTGCTACCGCAATATTTGATGCATCTGCAGATGAATT
>JBEGVD010000066.1:0-16192 GCA_041178585.1 Actinomycetota bacterium | reverse complement strand
CGACTGGTGAATG
The DNA here is from genome assembly GCA_041178585.1 of Actinomycetota bacterium. Lineage (GTDB taxonomy): Bacteria > Actinomycetota > Acidimicrobiia > Acidimicrobiales > Ilumatobacteraceae > UBA3006. Next base: position 16,179 of record JBEGVD010000066.1, on the reverse strand, counting down.
AAATCAGTGCGTCACCTGCAACTTCATCGGCAAAGCGCGTGCAACGATCACACAAAATGCAACGCTCGCGATCCAAAAACACATTGTCGCTAATTGGAATTGGCTTTTCGTAGTGGCGCTTTTCTTCTACATAACGACTCTCGCCAGGGCCGTGGCTAAATGCTTGGTCCTGCAACGGACACTCGCCACCCTTGTCACACACTGGACAATCGAGCGGGTGATTTGCAAGCAACAATTCGAGAACACCTTCTTGAGCCTTTTTCACTTGCTCAGTTTCGGTGCGAACTACTTGACCTTCAGCAACTGGTGTCATGCACGACACCACCATCATTGGGCCTCGAGGACCTTCAACTTCAACTAAGCACTGACGACACATTCCAGCCGGTGCCATGCGTGGGTGGTAACAAAAACGTGGAATGAAATCGTTCGACTTATCGGCTGCAGCAATGATCAAGTCGCCTTTGCGCGCAGAAACGACCTTGCCGTTAATGGTGAGGCTGACTGCGTTTGGATCAACAGTGGTCATGATGCGGCTCCAACGGCAGTAACTGGAATAGTGATTCGCTTGGTCACGCGAGCCTCAAATTCACTTCTAAACAAGGTGAGAGCAGAGTGAATTGGTGCATATGCAGATGGACCCACGAAGCAAATAGTGGTCATCTTGTATGGAAATGGAACTGCCGAAAGTCCCAGAGCTTCATTTGATGCGTGCGGGAAATCCCCAGGACAAATGCTGGTTCCTACTTCAATGAGTTGCTGCAAATCTGCATCAGTTCCTGTGCCGTTGACAACGCGGGTAAGAATTCGCTCTAACCATGTTCCGCCTTCACGACATGGAGTGCACTTACCGCACGATTCGTGGGCATAGAAATGTGTGAGCGTGAGTGCCGCTGCTGGAATGTCGGTGGTCTCGTCCATCACCATGATTGCGCCAGAACCAAGCATCGAACCTGCTGGTCCAACTTGGCTGGCTTCGAATGGAAGATCCAGTTGATCGGGTGTGAACCACGGCGCAGATCCGCCACCAGGAACAAACGCCTTCAACTTGTTTCCATTGCGAATTCCACCGCAGAACTCTTCTCCGTACAGCAAGTCGCGGAATGTGGTGGTGCCGTTAATGATTTCGTACACACCTGGGCGCTTCACGTGTCCTGAGACTGCAACCATGCGCGTTCCCGGAGAAGTCTTGGTGCCAATTGCCGTATAGGCCTCGACACCATTGCGAATGAGCCACGGCAAGTTGGCCAGCGTTTCTACGTTGTTCACGATGGTTGGCTGTCCATACAAACCATTTGCCGCTGGGAAGAACGGCGGCTTCAGTCGCGGCATTCCACGATTGCCTTCAAGACTTTCAATCAATGCGGTTTCTTCACCAACCACATAAGCACCAGCACCCCAGTGCAACACAATGTCAACTGAGAACTTTGAACCCAAAATATTTTTGCCGACATAGCCAGCTGCGTACGCCTCGTTCAGTGCAGTGGCAACGCGTTCTTGTGCAAGTGCCATTTCACCGCGGATGTACAAGAAGCACTGCGACAAACCTGCTGCGTAACACGCGATAAGGCAACCTTCAATCAACTGGTGTGGGTCGCGCTCCATAAGCAAGCGGTCTTTGTACGTGCCGGGTTCGCTCTCGTCGCCGTTCACTACCAAATATCGTGGCCACACTTGTTGAGGGGTAAGTCCCCACTTTGTTCCCGCAGGGAAACCTGCACCACCACGGCCAAGCACGGTTGCACCCTTTACTTCTTCGTGAATATCTGCAGCTGGCTTCGCAAGTGCTTTGCGAAGTGCTGCATATCCATCAGTCGCTAAGTAGCGCTCAATGGTGTACGAATCGGTGAACTCGAAACGTGAAGTAACCACTCTCGGGCGATCGCCGGCAACAAAACCTGGTGCGTGTGCGTAGGAACTCATAGCGCAGGCTTCCCATCTAACCAAGCAGGGCCTTCAGTTACATCTTCTGGTGCAACTGCACCAACACCCTTGTCTGCGGGAATGCGTTGACGTACTTTTGCGAGTACTCCATGCGCTGGAATTTCGTCAGCAAGTTTTCCGGCACGCAAATCATCAATCAAGTTGTCGAAGTCGGTTGGAGTGACACGGAATCGGTAGCGATAGTTCACTTGCAATGTTGGCGCTTCAGTGCATGCTGCCTGACACTCAGCGTGTGCCAGCGTGAACATGCCATCCGCAGTTGTTCCACCTGCCTTCACTCCAAGCTTGTGTTCGGCGTGGTGCATCAGTTCTTCTGATCCCATCAACGCACACGACATGGTGCCGCACATGTTGATGAGGTATTTGCCCACAGGTTCAAAACGAAACATCTCGTAGAAAGTTGCTGTTCCGTACACCTCAGCCGAAGTGACACCAACGAGTTCGCCAAGTTGCACCATCGCCTCGCGCGTGATGTATCCGTTTTGTTCTTGCGACAAATGCAGCAACGGAATAAGTGCAGACTTTGGTCGTGGATAGCGGCCAATGATTTCCTTAGCTATCACTAAGTTTGCGTCGGTCAAACGGCTCATCGGTCTACCTCACCAAGCACCGGGTCAACGGATGAAATGACGGCAACAGCGTCGGCCACTAAACCACCGCGCATCATGTGTGGCAATGCCTGCACATTGACAAATGATGGTGCGCGAACATGCATGCGATATGGAGTTGGCGAACCGTCGCTAGCGATGTAACAGCCAACTTCGCCACGCGGACTTTCAATTGCTACATACACTTCGCCTTCAGGCACTTTGAAACCTTCAGTGAAAATCTTGAAGTGGTGAATGAGGGCTTCCATCGACTCATCAATGCGAGCACGTGGTGGTGGGGTTACCTTCTTGTCCTGAATGCGGTAGTCACCACTTGGCACTCGATCCAGAATCTGGCGCACAATACGCATTGACTCGCGAATTTCGTTCAAGCGAATTGCGTAACGGTCAAATGCATCGCCGTAGCTTCCAACAATCACATCAAACTCAAGTTCGTCGTAATGCATGTACGGCATGTCGCGACGTAAGTCCCAAGCCAAGCCAGTGCTGCGCAAAATTGGGCCAGTTGCACCAAGAGCAATTGCTTCAGCCTGAGTAATCACACCAACGCCTTGCAGACGCTCACGCCAAATTGGCTGGTTCGTCATCAGTACGTCGTACTCACCTAGACGATCAGGCAACATGTCCAAAATTGACATCACGTCGTCGCGCCAACCAGCTGGCAAATCTGCTGCAACGCCACCAGGACGAATGAAGTTGTGGTTCATGCGCAATCCAGTGACCTTTTGGAAGAAGCGCAACACCACTTCGCGCTCACGCCATCCGTACAACATCATGGAAACCGCACCAATGTCCATGCCGTTTGTTGCCATAAACAACAAGTGGCTGCTCATGCGATTCAGTTCGGACATCAGCATGCGAATCCACACTGCACGCTCCGGAATGTCGCCGTCGATTCCGAGCAACTTCTCGGTTGCCATGCTGAACACCAATTCGCTGTTCAGTGGCGACAGGTAGTCCATGCGTGTCACGTTGGTTCCACCTTGCATGAAGGTGAGTGACTCGCCCGTCTTTTCCATCCCCGTGTGCAAGTAGCCAATAATTGGCTTGCATCGCAATACGGTTTCGCCTTGAAGTTCGAGCATCAGTCGCAAAACGCCGTGCGTACTTGGGTGCTGTGGCCCCATGTTGATGATCATGGTCTGATCTTCGCCCGGGTCGGCTTCTACTTCGGCAAGAAGCGCAGCGTCTGCCTCGCTCATGCGCAACACTGCCCCAACTTCACGCATCACTTCTTTTGCGGTCAGTTCAGAACGCGAACGAAGTTCTTGATTGCCTTCATTGGTTCCCGCTGCTGCAGAAACTATGGTGTCACTTTCGCGCGGGTTCACGATGCGGCTCCCTTGAATTGCACGGGGATTCGGCCTTGTGCATAATCCTTACGCAGTGGGTGACCTTGCCAATCTTCTGGCATCAAAATACGAGTGAGGTCTGGATGACCGGTAAATGAAATACCGAACATGTCAAACACTTCACGTTCCATTGCTTCAGTGCCTGGGTACAAGTCGAACAATGATTCGATGCTTGGGTCGGACTCGCTCACCTGCACACGAACACGCAGGCGCTCGCGCTTGCTCAGCGACAACAAGTTGACGACAATTTCAAAACGTTCTGGCGAAACCCCATTTGGAAGCGTGCGCGAAGCATGGGTTAAGAAATCAACTGCAGTGAGGTCTGCGCACATTTCATAACCGTCATCAACAAGCTTTTTCATCGTTGACATGTATAACGACTTGGGAACAAACAACACTGCTTGTCCACGCGAATCTCCAAGCAGACAGCCGTGCAAGGTCGCAGGTGTAGTGGTTTCTTCGGTGGTCACAAGATTTACCTCGACCCAAGAATGACTGGTGTAGTAATTCCTGCTGGAATTTCTTGAATATGGACGTTCGCACCAGCACCGCTGGTTGCACGACGGCGCATGATTTCGCCATCTTCAATGAGTTGGTGCAAGGTTTCAATTGCGTGAATCAATGTTTCTGGTGTTGGCGGGCATCCAGGCGCATACACATCAACAGGAACGACTTGATCTACACCTTGAACAATGGCGTAGTTGTTAAACATTCCGCCGCTACTTGCACACACGCCCATGCTGATCACCCATTTAGGTTCCATCATTTGGTCGTACACCTGACGAAGAACTGGTGCCATCTTTTGGCTGACGCGTCCAGCAACAATCATGATGTCTGCCTGACGCGGAGATGCGCGGAATACTTCCATTCCGAATCGTGCAAGGTCGTAGTGCGGTGCTCCGGTACCCATCATTTCAATTGCGCAACAGGCAAGACCGAACGTTGCGCCCCAACTTGAACGTGAACGTGACCACTTAACAAGGTCTTCAATGCGACCGGTGAGGAAGTTGTGATCAAGACCTTCTAAGCCATCATCGAGAACGTTGCGTACAACTCCCATTACGCGGCTGCTCCTTCGTTGCGACCTTCAAAACCAACACGACGAATGGTGCTGGTGAATGTTCGCGAATCAGAAGTCATCGGGTTAGACATACCGTCGTCCAACCTGACCGCTTTCTTGATTGGGCCCCAATCAAGTGCTCCTCGAGCAATCGCATAAACGAATGCTGAAAAGAACACTGCGCTAAATGCAAGCATTTCAAAAAATACGTACGAACCAAGTGCGGCGTGTGACACTGCATATGGATAGACGAAAATGATTTCAATGTCGAACATGATGAACAACATGGCGATGATGTAAAAACTGACTGGAAATCGCTCCGGTGCTTCGCGGCTGGGAACAATTCCGCATTCGTATGGAGCCGACTTTGCAGTGTTAGGGCGACGTGGGGCCAGCAGTTTTGATGCGACGAGACTGATTGCGCCAAACAGCACAGCAAGAGTAGCCAACACCACTATTGGTAGGTACTGACCCACGAAATCCCTTAAGCCTTTACAGGCGATTTGTCACTGGCGAGATTTTCACGAAGGAAAAGCTCTCGACGGTGAAGCAGCCAGCACAAGATGACGAAAATCAGTCCTGATCCAAACGTGATCAGAATGGCTGGTTGACGTTTTGCTCCGAGGTCACGGATCATATAAACGTAGCGATGTGGCTGCGTTTCATCGGCAACTGGACGAGCAGGTGCTCGACCTGGTTCGGTTCGCTGGGGCACGATAGGTACTACCTCAACCAATGCGTATCGCGCTTTATGAAAGAACGCCACGAAGTCAAGGGACTCGTTGATCTTTGGGTAACGCTCGCCACCGCGGTCATATACAGCAACACTCAAATACTCACCCGCAGCAAACTCTTCTGCCTCAATCTGCAAAATTGCATCTGAGGCAGCAACTGCTTGTCCACGTTGTGGGTCTGCGTCGTCAAGCAGTCTCCAACCCTCTTCTTGAAACTGAGTAGAAGCGTTCTTGGCTGCTTCAGTTGGTGTCGCAGAAGACTCAACCGGACTATCCAAAATGCCTGCGGCGGTAAGCAGGCTGGCATCACGAATAATCGTGACGGGTTCTGCTGGTTTCCATGACGGCTCTGGACCCTTTAATCCAATTCCGTATGTCCACCAAATTGCGGCCATTACTGTCATCCAACCAAACAATGCTGACATCACGATGAGGAAACCCAAACGTGCACCCAAGTTTGTTCCGACAACGAGGTAGCTGCCGCCGATCAAAACAATGACCATCAAAACTACGACTACGACACCACGAATCTCTGGTTGCCATGAAATTGCTAACAATGTTGACAACATTTACAGACCTCGCACGTAATCAACAATTGCGCTGATTTGTTCATCAGTAAGCATTGCGCCGAATGCCGGCATACGTCCACTGCCTTGGCCCTGTTCGCCATAGCGTTTTCCGAACTCACTGCCGCCCTTGATGAAATTCATCATGTCGCTCTTGATTGGGAACTGACGAACTGCTGATCCACCGGTCAGGTTTGGGCCAATTGCTCCACCACCAGTGATTTGAGGATCGCCGTATGACCAACCCTTTGTGTGACATCGCGCGCATGAATAGCCACCTGCGCCTAAATCAAGATTAAACAACGCCTCGCCGAAGGACGAATAGGTTCCGACAGCAACCAACCGCTCTGCTTCAGCCGTGATTTCGTCTTGCATCACTTTTGGCAAATGTCCGCCATCGCAAATGCGAGGATCAGCATCAACAACCGCACAATTTTCGCGCGGAATTTGAATGCTCTTCAAATACGCCTGGACTGTTTCAATTTGCTGCTCATTCATTGGCCCGCCACCTACAACACCCCAAGGCGACATTGGCGAGAACGGACGACCGTATTCAAGAATGAAACGCACTTCACTTTCACTGAACCGGTAGTAAATGGTGTTCAGCGCAGGAGATTTCCAACTCACCTCTCGAACTTCACCAGTCTTTGAATCCGTGAGTGCATACACTGCTGCACCACCGGAACCTTTCGATCCACCGTGGCAACCTGCACAGTTAAATCCACCGTTTGCGGTCACATCATAAAGTCGACTGCCCCATGATGCGAAGCGATGATCCCAACCGTTTCTTGCGCCTTCTTGACGACCTGGCTCAAGAATCCAATACAGCGGCAATGCAAGTGTGACGATGGCAAGGAACGCAATTCCGATGAGCTGCGTGCGCTCAATCTTCTTACCTTCAAGAATCTCATCGTCGTAGTACGGCTTACGGTTTGCAGCAAGTTTGATTTCAGATCCAATTTCTGCACGACTCTTGCGAATGTTGGCAAGCCCGTAGAGGGCCCAACCAATCAACGCGATGACCAAGAAGAACCAGGCCAAATTGGTGGTTACGTCAGCAAACATCAGTGTGAACCTCCACCCACGCAGTGCGGGCCTTCAGCTTCTTGACCTGTGGTGTTAGTACCAATTGGTGGACCACCAAACACTGTTCCCGTGTCAACAACAACAACGCCGTTAGCAACCGACACACCGAAGCGATCCATGCCTCGCGGTGCTGGACCACCCTTCTTTTCACCTACACGATTGAACTGCGAACCGTGACAAGGGCACTCGAACCACTGAGAACTTCCGCATTCTGGAACCCGGCAACCAAGGTGCGGACACTTTTGATAGAGCGCAATGATTCCACCCTCAAGTCCCGCGTACACCGGAGTCTGATGGCCGTAAGCAACTTGTCCTTTAGACAACGATTCCTTTGGGTACTCGGTAATCCACGCACGAGCTTGCGGCATGTACAAGAAACCTCTATTTGCACGAATCTGAGTAATGACGTCAGTCAAGTTTCCAATCGTGATCTTTGAACCGAAGCCGCCAGACGAACTTGTCCAAAGAAATCCAATAAGAGCCGCGCCAAACCCACCGAGGCTTGCGCTCATCAACGTGACAATTGCACGGTTAAAGAACTTGCGACGCGTTACGCCGAGCGCTTCTTCGTCTGGAGCAACCCAAGGTTCAATTTCGGCCTTTGGTGCAGCAATGATTGCAGAGTTCTGCTTGCGCACGACTGCTTCAAATTGGCGACCGGTGAGCTGCTCTGGATCTACTGCTCCTCGATCTTTCTTGCGTGTTTCGCGCGCAAGTGTTCCCGTTCCGCGAACCCCAGATGCACGCGACGAAGTCAGCACAACGCCGACTCCAGCGATGATGAGAACCGCGATTGCGATGGTGATGATCTGAATTGTTGTCATATATATACGTCTCGCTTTAGAGCTCGAAGAAGATTCCGTCACGCCATGGGAACGTGAAGTTGTAGCCAGGTCCACGGAAGAACGAACTCACAATTACGAGTACGGCCCAGAACATCAAGAAAATCGTAAACATGCTGGTCATGAACTTGCGATCTTCTGGCTTGTTTGAAACCGTTTTGTCAAGGAACGGTGCAAACATCAACGCCACAAGACCAACGGTTGGAAGCGTTACACCCGCAATCATTGGGTGGAACATAGTGAGCAATTCCTGAAGACCAAGAAAGTACCACGGTGCTTTCGATGGGTTTGGTGTTTGGTTGAAGTTAGCTGCCTGCAATAACGGTGCATTCACTACCCATGAGAACACAAACAAGAACGCTGTGCACGCAAGTGCCGCTACGAACTCCACTGCTAGCAAGTGCGGCCACGTGTGTACTTTGTCTACTGGCTCAGACTTAACGTCTTGAATTGAACCTGACTTAACGACGGTCAGCAAACGCTGCGTGTGTCCACCAGGACCGGCAGCCATCGGAACATTTCCTTCTGCTGGAGCAGCGACTACTGCACCACTTGGTTTTTCTGCAACGGCAACTGAGCCGCCAGCTTTTGCTGCCTTGCTGCGCTCGAGGAGGTGAGCAGGAATACGCGAGTCACCTGATGATGCATCGCCTTCAGTTGAAGCACCTGCTTCTGCGGCCGCCTTTTCACGAGCCGCCTGTGCACGCTTGAGGAGGTGTTCTGGAATTTCAGTCATTGCTGATCATCCTTTCAATGTTTGAATACATCACAATGGACCCGAGATTCCGCCGTCTTTGCGTACTCGCCAAAAGTGAATGGCCAAGAAGATTACGGTGACAAACGGGAAGAGCAACACGTGCAACACGTACCAACGCAGCAGCGTTTCCGCGCCAATTTCTACGCCGCCAAGCAATACGAATCGAACTTGTGAACCAATGACTGGCGAGTACCCCATCATGTTGGTACCCACCGCCACCGCCCAGAGCGCAAGTTGGTCCCACGGCAAGAGGTATCCGGTAAATGACAGCAACAGCGTCAGCGTAAGCAGAATCACACCAACTACCCAGTTGAATTCGCGAGGTGCTTTATATGCACCGTGGTAAAACACGCGAGCCATATGCAAGAACACGCTGAGCACCATGAGGTGAGCACCCCATCGGTGCATGTTGCGCACCATCAAACCAAACGTCACCGATGTATGCAAAGACTGAATGTCTTGCCAAGCATTAGCTGCCGTTGGTCGGTAGAAGAACATCAAGAAAATACCCGTAACAGTGAGCAAAATGAACAAAAAGAAGCTGAGGCCGCCGAGGCACAGTGTGTAACTGACCTTGACTGCGTGTCGCTTCACCTTCACCGGGTGCAAGTGGTAGAGCACCGAGTTCATGATCACGTACGAACGGTTACGCGGTGAGTCGGTGTATCCCTTACGGAAGATTGAACCGGGGCGGAAAATTGAATTCCACGCCTGGCTTCCCTGCAATGTTTCACCCAACTTCGCTGCACGCTCTTTCAGCGTGAGGCGAGGCTTTTCTTCAATTGTGCTTGCCATGTGTTTCTCCGTGTCCTGAAACTTTTACAACCGCATGCCGTATGCGTAGCCGTGGTTTGGTGTACGTGTATGTGAGTCGCCAGTCGCAGCAGGTGCTCCAACTTTTCCAAGAATGATGACGCCAGTTGGGCAGCGGTCGACACACAAGGCGCAACGAGTGCACACATCGTCGTCAATAATGAACAGCACATTGTCGCTTGGGTCTGACCCTGGCATTTCCGTGCCCTGAGCTTCAGCAATTGCATCGGGGCTCACCATGTGAATGCACTTCCATGGACAGATATCCACGCAGCCTTCACACATAATGCATTCGCTTTGGTCAATATGAATGAACTGCTTTGGCTTTACAGCCTTTGCGAGGTAGTCAGCATCTACTTCAACGAGTTGATACTCGTCAGACCACAGGGGCATCGGGGGATTGGCGTCGGTCTTCGTCATGTCAATTAGCCCTTTCGAACCAATGGTCGTCCGTAGCTTGAGGTTGCAATTGCTTTCGGCTTCACTTCGCCGCGCTTTTGCCACCAGTTGAACATCTTCACCATGATGGTCATCAGCACAACATGAATGAGCACCACAATGGTGTCGCGAATGGCTTCATAGCTCAAGGTGAACGGAAACTGTCCACCAAAAGCCTGCGGCTTCAACAAGTCAAAAGGTCCGAAAATCAATTTGTCTTTGCTCCACACAAGGTTCTTGTCTGCATGGTCAATGAACTGGTGAGGGACCACACCGAATGCAATGAACAACACAGCGAATACATAGACAGCACCAAACATGGTCTCTCCCCATGTTGCTTTGCGGTCAACTGGACGGCGCTTACCTACCCAATAGATGCCGTACGTCATCGCGAGTGTGAGGGCAAGTGAGAAGATGAACGCTTGGTTCACTCCCGGCCATCGAAGAATGTCTATTGCCAGCATGGTTTGCAGGGATGCCTTTCCTCGTGAAATCTGTAACGAGACTAGTCGGGCATTCCTCAAATAGGTGAAAAGAGCGAGGTTGTGCAATCGTGCGATCCTGTGACGTTGAGCACCAGATTTTGGGCATGCAATCAGACTGAAATTTCCGATTTCCCGCAGACAGTCCCTAGTGTTTATCTGGTCCCTACTCGGTGATTTAGAGTAGGGAAAGATCATTGTTGAGGGCACCGCCCTCATCGGCACACGACGTATACGACATATAAGAGGAACACTGTGACTGAAATACCCGAACACCTGCTCAAGCGTTCGAAGGAACGACGGGAAGCTGCTTCGGGCGGTGCAAGTTCTGACTCTGGAGCATCTGCACCTGCCACAACTTCGTCTACCCCTGCAGTTGCAAAACCGACTGCCCCAGTTGTCGCGTCTGCTCCTGCACCTAAGCCAGACCCGAGTTATGTAGTTGCCGCTAAGACGCGCAAAAAAATCCCGTTCTGGGCAATGGCGACACTCAGCATCCTTCCGCTGTGGGCATTTTTGTACCTCATTGCGTTGAAGCCACAGGAAAAAGAAGTTGAAGGTCCAATGGCTATTGGTGCTGCCGTCTATGGCAGTTGTGCAGGTTGTCACGGTGCTGCAGGACAAGGTGGCGCTGGACGAGCCTTCGCTGGTGGCGAAGTGTTGAAAACCTTCCCGAAGATTGAAGATATGTTGAACTTTGTATACACGGGTAGCCAGCCGTATGTTGCCGCAGGCATTGCTTACTACGGAGACCCAAATCGTGAAGGTGGCGGGCACGCTCCACTTTCCTACAACGGAAACCCAATGCCGCAACAAGGTGAAAAGGCCGGTGGCGGACTCACCGAGTACGAAATTCTCGGCGTTGTATGCCACGAACGTTATGCCATTGGTGGTGCAGACTCAACCAGCGAAGAATGGAAGGAAGAGTATGAGACTTGGTGTTCACCAGAGTCTGAAATCTTCTTAGCGCTTCAAAATGGTTCGACTTCTTTCGACACCGTTGATAAAGATTTTGCAATGTTGACGAAGCCACCTTTTGCAGTTGGCACTACAGCACGCGAATCTGCAAAATAGTTTTTGGCCTACGGGCCGGTACACACCACTTCAGTGATTTGGTCTTGATACAGATTTAACAGCGAGATTGCACTTCCATCTGGGAATTTGTTGATGAAGTCGCGGAGTGACGTTGTTTCTGTATCGCAATTGCGCAACGTTGGTGTCGCAAGTGGAACTACCCATCCATTGCTCAACACGCCCAAGTCACCGCCTTGCAACATGTCAACAAGAGTTGGAAGCGTCAAGATTTCTTTTCCATTACTTGAATCAGCAGTCACAAGTGCGAACCACAACACACCCGAACCCAATGTGTCGGCAACAAGTACACATGCATAAGGAGTTGTTGGTAGCTCACACGTCACCTCGCCAGGCGTTCCATCAACAATGCGCAATGTTCGACCATCATCAAGAGAGAGCGTTGCATCGCCAGCAGACTTACCATTAGACACCTGCCAACCCTCACCAAATTCCGTAGTGGTTATTGCAGCAACGACATCAATAACGCGACCGTTTGCACCACTACTTGATGATCCTCGATTCACCACAAGCAACATGGCAAATACCAATGCTGACGCACCAAGCAACATGCCGAGCGCTGCCCACAACCTTGCGGTGAAGAAATAACGCATGCAGTAAATCTATTGCGTGCGAACCGCTGCGAGTGCAGCACGTTCAGTGCGCTCAGCAAGTTGTTGCATCACTGAATCGTTGTGTCCAAGCCCAACAAATAGTGCTTCGTACGCTCCTGGAGCCAACGCCACTCCTTCAGCCAACATGGCATGGAATAAACGCGCGTACATCTTTTCATCGGTCTGCTTTGCTTCGTCGAAGTTTGTTGGAGTGTTTGGTCCAAAGAAAGCACCTACAAGCGTTCCTACCACTGGGAATTGCGCAACGATTCCGGCACTCGAACATGCATCGCGCAGCAATGTTGCCAGCGCGCGAGCACGCGCTCCAAGTTCCATATACACGTCTGGAGTGAGTTCATTCAACGCTGCGAGACCGGCAGCAGTTGCCAACGGATTACCTGCAAGGGTTCCTGCATGAAACACTTTTCCAATTGGTGTGAGATTTTCCATCACTGCACGCGAACCACCAATTGCGCCAATTGGCAAACCGCCACCAATTACTTTGCCGAAGCATGTGATGTCTGGCTTCACGTCATACTTTGCCTGCGCACCGCCTTGTCCAATACGGAATCCCGTAATGACTTCATCAAAAATGAGTAACGCCCCAGCTTTGTCGCATGCTGCGCGAAGACCTTCTAAGAAACCAGGTGCCGGTGCAACCACACCCATGTTCGCTGCTACTGGTTCAACGATGACTGCAGCAACATCGTTACCAATTTCTGGAACTACGTTGTACGGAACAACCAACGTATTTGCAACTGCTTCTTCTGGAACACCCGCAGTGCCTGGTATGCCAAGCGTTGCTATACCGCTTCCACCGGCTGCAAGTAGCGCATCGGTAGCGCCATGAAAGTTTCCGTAGAACGTAATGATTCGCTTACGACCAGTTGCTCCGCGAGCCAGACGCACTGCAGTGCTTGTCGCTTCAGTGCCGCTGTTCATCAATCGAACACGCTCACAACTTGGTACTCGTTCGCGAATTGCTTCTGCCAATTTCATTTCACGAGGCGTTGGCGCACCAAATGATGTTCCATCACCCGCTGCGTCACGCAAAGCTGCAGTGATTGCAGGATGAGCGTGGCCCAAAATGACCGCGCCGTAGCTTTGCACTAGGTCGATGTAGCGATTTCCCTCAACATCGACAATATGTGCACCTTCTCCGCGAGCAACGATGTACGGCTCGCCGCCAACCGATTTGAATGCGCGGATTGACGAGTTCACACCACCAGGAATGACATTGGCTGAGCGTTCAAAGAAGGTGTGGTTTGAGGCAATTGCTTTGCCTGTGCACACAGTTGCAGTACAACCTGCAGAAACACACAGAGATGGATCACAAAACGGAATGGTCACTGCAACTCCTATTGTTGGGTTTCGGCAAACCAGCGCGCGAAGTACGTCAAAATAATGTCTGCGCCAGCGCGCTTTACTGCTGTTAACTGCTCAACTGCAACGGTGTCGTGATCGATCCAACCATTTGCTGCTGCAGCCTTGATCATGGCGTACTCACCACTTACGTGATACGCGGCAACCGGAACATCTACTCGCTCGCTCACCGATGCGATCACATCGAGATAGCTCATCGCTGGCTTCACCATCACGATGTCTGCGCCTTGTTCAATATCTGCCGCAACTTCGCGAAGCGCTTCGCGCGCGTTACGCCAATCTTGTTGGTATCCCTTGCGATTACCGCCACCAGCAATCTGCACGTCTACCGCGTCACGGAACGGACCATACAAACCAGAGGCGTACTTGGCTGAATACGCCATAATCGCAGTGTCGAGGAAACCAGCGCCGTCAAGTGCTGCGCGAATTGCGCCTACTTGCCCGTCCATCATTCCGCTCGGTGCAACTACTCGAGCACCTGCTTGTGCTTGTGCCAAAGCAGCCTTGCAATAAATCTCGAGCGTTGCATCGTTGTCTACATCACCTTTTGCGTTAAGAACGCCACAGTGACCATGCGAGGTGTACTCGTCCACGCACAAATCGGCCATCAACACAATGCGATTTCCCAACTCTTCGCGAAGTTCACGCAATACAACCTGCACAATTCCATTTGGATCGAATGCACCCGAGCCAATTTCATCTTTAACGGCTGGAACACCAAATAAAATGACCGCAGGAACACCAAGATCGGCAAGCACACGTACTTCTTCCTTCAATGACTCACGTGTGTGTTGCATTACACCAGACAACGATGAAATGGGTTGCGGCGAAGTAATACCTTCGCGAACAAACAACGGTGCAACTAGATCTGAAACTCCAAGTCGAACCTCTGCAACGAGTTCTCGTAGTGCGGGGCTTTGACGAAGACGACGGGGTCGAGATTGCGGAAACGCCATGCCAATAAGGCTACGGGGTCGTTTACGCGAATACGCCAGTAAGCGCTGCAACAACCCCTGCAGTTGAGGCTTCGCGTGCAACGGCGCTAACTGTCATTCCGCATTCAGCTGCTACTCGTTGCGTTGGTTCACCGATGGCAACAACTTTTCCATTTACTTGTGGTCCGGCCTGTGCACACCACGAACGCACGGCAGAACCAGACGCAACCAACACTGCATCAGCAGAACGAACTTCACCAACTTGTACATCAGTAAGTAAACAATGTTCTGTCTTGTACGCGGCAACTTCATCTACTTGCATGTTGCGGGCTCGCAATATGCGCACCACCTCGCCACTGGTTTCCTGTGCTTGGACTACCAGTACTTTTCCCGATGACATCGGAATTTGTTCTGCAAGCGACTTTCCATTTGCAGAACTCGGAACAAAGTCCACAACACGTGCAAATGCAAGCGCCGTTGCGTCTCCTACTGCGGCAAGCTTTGGACTCGTTGCACCACTCGACAAATACGGAGCAACACGTGAAGCGCCGTTAGCTGATGTGCATATCACCCATTCATATTCACTGATATTGCGCATCGCTTGTTCGAAGGCAAATCCCTCATCGTCTGGCTGTGAAATCTCAATTAGTGGAACCACCACACACTTGGCACCACGCTCCTCAATTGCGCGTTGCAATTCTTTCGCCTGCACTCGCGGGCGTGTCACTACGATGCACTTTCCCGAAAACGTACTTTCAATCATGCCAACGCAGATTGCGACTTTCGAGCAAGTTCACGAGCAAACTCATGTGCATCAACTGATGGCACGGCCTCAAAAAACTTCACGTGGCGGTCCGAACTCGTTGCGCCAGTTGCCATAAATGTTGAGAGCACATTCGCATCATTGACGTAAGCGCCAACCGGCATTGAACAACCCGCACCAAGTTCTGCAAGAAATGCGCGTTCTATCTCCACAGCAAAACGCGTGCGAGCGTGATCTATTCCAGAAATTGCAGCAAGCGTGTCATTGTCTCCTTCTCGACATTCAACTGCAACACAGCCCTGTCCAACCATTGGAACAAAGTCAGTTGTCACAAGTTCTTCTGCAATTCGATCCGTAATTCCAAGCACTTGCATTGCTGCAATTGCCATCACAATGGATCCATTGTTAGGAATCTTTTCAAGGCGAGTGTGTATGTTTCCCCGCAACTCCACAAACTTCAGGTCGGGACGAACAGTAAGCAGTTGCGCTTTGCGTCGCACTGAACCGGTAGCAACTGTTGCACCGAGTTCAAGATCATTCAATGACTTTCCTACTAGTGCGTCGCGTACATCTCGTCGTTCACACCATGCACCAACCACTAAACCTTCTGCGCGTTGCGATGGAAGATCTTTTGCTGAATGAACCGCAATGTCCGCATCTCCGCGAAGCACTGCTTGCTGTACTTCCTTAACGAAAATTCCCTGACCACCTATTTGATGTAGCGGCTGATCCTT
>JBEGVD010000065.1:0-3863 GCA_041178585.1 Actinomycetota bacterium | reverse complement strand
CAGCGCAACGGAGAAATTCGCAAGAACGTTCTGAAGTACGACGAAGTAATGAACGAACAGCGCAAGATCATTTATCAGCGCCGCGATCAAATTCTTGAAGGACTCGATCTGAAAATTGCTGCCATGGAGTACTTGGCAGATGCTGTTGACTCACTTATTGATAGCCATTGTGTTTCCGATGCCGAAGACGAATGGGACTTGGAAGGTCTTGCTCGCGAGTTGGTCTCATTTTGGCCAACCACCATCACCCAAGCGTCGCTTGCAAACTGCGGCTCAACCGATGACATGTACGACCATGTAATGGAAGACGCATCTCGCTACTACGCCCAACGTGAATCTGAGATGGGTGAACAGACCATGCGCGAAGTTGAGCGTCAGGTGATGTTGCGCATCATTGATCAGCGTTGGCGCGAACATCTCGAGGAAATGGACTACTTGCAAGAAGGAATCAACCTTCGTGCAATGGGTCAAAAAGATCCACTTACCGAATGGCAGCGAGAAGGTTTTGAAATGTTCGGTGCGCTGATGAAGGGCATTGCGCAAGACTTCGTGAAGTATGTGATGCACGTTCAGGTGGTGAAAAACGATGCACCAGCAATTCAGGTGCAAAACATTCAAGAGTCTTCCTATGACGCTGAAACACAGGGTGGTTTTGCGGGCGCAACTGCCGACCCGTTATCGCCACCAATTCCTGCAGCGCCAGTTGCTCAGAAGACCGTCGTGAAAGCTGCAGATGACTGGTCGCTCACACCACGAAATGCACCTTGCCCATGTGGATCGGGCAAGAAATTTAAGATGTGCCACGGGCGCGATTAATCGCAATACCGAATAGGCAACTGTCATGCGCGATTTCTCAAACGACCTCACCGAAGTCCGACGTCGAGTAGATGAAGCTTCGGTGTATCTCAAGGTGGAAGCAAGTCGTGCCCGAATTGCTGAACTTGAAATAGAAGTAGCCCGTCCCGATCTGTGGGATGACCAAGAGAATGCAAAAAAAGTCAATTCCGAATACTCAAACCTGAAATCAGACTTGGATGAGTTCGCTTCGTTGGCTGGATCGATTGAAGATCTTGAAGTGCTGCATGAGATGGCGCGAGAAATTGACGATGAGAGCCAAGAGCCAGACTTGGAGCGCGGTATTACTCAGGCTCGAACCAAACTCGATGCACTTGAATTGCGCAGTTTGTTTACGGGAGTACACGACGAGGCTGATGCCATCGTGCAAATCAATGCAAAAGATGGTGGAGTAGACGCTCAAGACTGGAGCGAGATGCTGCTGCGCATGTTTACGCGCTGGGCTGAGCGAAAAGGTTTTGACATTGAAATTGGCGATGTCTCCGAAGGCACTGAAGCCGGAATTTTGTCGGCCGATTTCACGGTGCGCGGTCGATACGCCTACGGGCTACTGACGTCTGAGCGTGGCACGCATCGTCTCGTGCGCATTAGTCCATTCGACAACCAAGGTCGCAGGCAAACAAGTTTTGCCAACGTACAAATTTGGCCGGTGCTTGAAGAAGTTGATGTTGAAATCAACGAAGCTGACATTCGAATGGAAGTGTTTCGCGCTTCAGGTGCCGGCGGTCAGCATGTCAACAAAACGTCTTCTGCTGTGCGACTCATTCACGAACCAACTGGACTTGTCGCATCGTCGCAACAAGAGCGTTCGCAGTTGCAGAACCGTGAAAATGCGTTGAAGCGACTGAAGACCATGGTTGCGTCACGCCTCGAAGAAGAACGCGAAAATGAGTTACGCAGCATTGGTGGCAAGCAAGCACAAGTTGGGTGGGGAAGCCAGATCCGCAGCTATGTCATGCAGCCTTATCAAATGGTGAAAGACGTTCGCACCGAAATTGAAAGCGGAAATATCGCGGGAGTCCTTGACGGAGACCTGGATTCCTTTATGGAAGGCTTCCTCCGCTGGCGCCGTGCAAACTCTGATTCATAAATTAGACTCATTATCTGTTGCCTGAGAGGGGCCCCATGATCCGTTTGGAAAATGTGACCAAGAGGTACGGGTCCGAAACCGTTGCGGTTCGGGACGCATCATTTGACGTCGCCAAGGGAGATTTTGTGTTTTTGGTCGGCCCGTCTGGGTCAGGCAAGTCGACCATCTTGCGCTTGGTTAACCGTCAGGAACGACCTGAGCGCGGCGATGTCTGGGTTGCTGGTCAGAACGTCAACGACCTTCCAGACTCTCGAGTTCCGTTCCTTCGCCGCAACATGGGCAATGTGTTCCAGGACTACAAACTGCTCACGGGCAAGACCGTATTTGAAAACATCGCGTTTGCCTTAGAAGTAATCGGTAAACCGCGACATGTGATTGCGCGGCAGGTTCCTATCGTGCTCGATCTTGTGGGCCTTGCTGGCAAGGAAGATCGCTTTCCAAATCAACTCTCGGGCGGCGAACAGCAACGTGTGTCTATCGCGCGAGCTTTCGTCAACCGTCCGCTCATTTTGCTTGCAGATGAGCCAACAGGAAACCTGGACCCTGCAACAGGTGAGGGCATCATGTCTTTGCTTGATGAGATCAATCAAACGGGAACCACGGTTGTCATGGCAACGCACGACCATCGTGTGGTGAACGCCATGAGACGACGAGTGATCCAGTTGGATCGCGGAGTAATTGTGCGCGACCAAGAGCGAGGTGTATACGAATGATCGCTCGAATTGCATACGCATTACGCGAAATGTGGGCGAGCTTTCGCCGCAACCTCACACTTACTGCAGCAGCCATCCTTACCTCGGCAATTGCTCTGCTTCTTGTTGGCACCACGCTGTTGATTCAGCGAGCATTTGAGAACTTGCTCGTGCAATGGAAGGGCGACGTGGCGATGATTGTCTTCGTGCGTAGCGATGCCACACCTGAACAAATCGCGTTGATTGATGAATCCATTAGGTCTGCACCAACCATCATCAATGTTGACAAGCTTCAATACTTGGACAAGACGCAAACATACGAAGAAGCAAAACGTATTTTTGCTGGCGACCCTGTCACGCTCAGCCTGCTAACACCAGAAAACATTCCTTCGGAATTTAAAGTAGTTCCTATCACGCAAGACCCAGCGTTAGTTCGTTCTCTCAGTGAGCAGTACCGCTCGCTGCCAGGCGTGGAAGATGTGGCGTTGGCTGAAGACGAGTTTGAAGTCATTTCAACGCTGTCAAAATTTGTGCGCACAGTCACATTGGTGATGTCATTGGTGCTGCTGGTTGTAGCCGTCGGTCTCATTTGGAACACCATTCGAACTGCCATGTTTGCGCGGCGCCGTGAAATTGAAGTGATGAAACTTGTTGGAGCTACTAACTGGTTCATTCGAGTTCCGTTCATGCTTGAAGGGCTGTTGCAAGGCCTCATCGGCGCAGTTGTGTCGTGTGGCGGACTGTGGGCTTTGAATTCGGCATGGACCAATGGAGTTGCTGGGTTCAAGCCAGGCACGGGCATTTCGTCATTGGTTGTTCCGTCGGGTTACCTCTCGGGGGTGATGGTCGTCATTTTGATCATTGGAGCACTTGCGGGAGCAATTGGTTCCGCGATTGCGGCTTCACGCTTCTTAGACGTATAGCCGTCACATCTAGATTGGTCTAATGGCCTATACCGAACTTTTGTATTCAGTTGCGGATGGCGTTGCCACCGTGACGTTGCATCGCCCCGACAAACTCAATGCATTCACCAACACGATGATGCGCGAATTGCACCAAGTGTTTGATGAAATTGATGCAGATGACAACGTTCGTGCAGTAGTGATGACTGGTTCGGGTCGCGGATTTTGTGCCGGAGCGGATCTATCTGGCGGAGGCGACACATTCAACGATGGTTCGTTGAGTACTGACTCACAGTCCAAGTTTCGTCGCGATGGTGGCGGAAC
>JBEGVD010000064.1:0-3074 GCA_041178585.1 Actinomycetota bacterium | reverse complement strand
TCCTCCAACAGTGGTTGCAGGTTCACTTGTTGCACTTGACCTCGTTGCGCAAGGATCAAAAACTCGTGAGACACTCCGCGAAAATGCGAAGTATTTCCGCGATCAAATGTCGGCAGCAGGGTTCACCTTGCTGCCTGGTGAGCACCCGATTGTGCCCGTCATGTTTGCCGACGAACACGAAGCCGTGCGCATGGCGGCAGAGCTATTCAAACTCGGCATCTACGTCGTTGCGTTTTCTTACCCTGTCGTTCCCATGGGTAAGGCTCGCATTCGCGTACAAGTGTGCGCAACGCACACAAAGGCAGATATCGATACGTGTGTAGCAGCGTTTGTTACCGCGCGCGAACTCGGCAACAACTAGTCGCGTGTTGTTAGGCGCAAGCCTTCGCTAGGTTCTGCAGCGTCACTTCCATATTTTTTCGGTTGTGCGTTGCGCGATCAGCAACACCACTCACCACTTTGCCTAACTTCGCAGAAACCTTGCCGCGGTGATCGATCCAACTATGCGTAACTCGACAACCAGTAGCAGTTGGCTCAATTTCGTATACCCAATCGCACCAATTCTTGCCAAACACCATCAAACCAAACGAAAACTTACGTTGGGCTTCGAATGCATTTACCTTCACCGAAGTTGACCAATTCTTTTTTCCGTTGCCATTCCTTCCTTTGAATGAAGCGCCGACAGCAGCAGACGTCGCACCCTTCACCCACTCTCCGCCTTTGTTTTCTGGCGACCACTCACCCATGCGAGGCAAGTCGGTAATCATCCCCCACACTTTTTCTACTGGTGCCTTGATTTCTACGGATACTGAAACTGGTGTCGTCATCTGTTCATTGTGTCACGACTGTGAAGACCTGCTTGACGAACGACGGGTCATTCGTCGCCACAGTCGTTGAGCGGTTGAAGAAGCCAGAAATGGCAGAGCAATTCGATACACCAAGCCGGGAACCACCACGGTTTTCCCCCGTTCAAGTGCCCGCGTCGTCGCACGAACTACGTCTTCAGGAGTCAGCCACATCCAGCCTGGAACGCTCTTCGATAGGTGATCAAGCCCTGCTCTGCGGTGTAGGTCGGTCCGAACATACCCAGGGCACACTGCAACAACTCGTACACCACGACCATTTACTTCAAGCGCAAGACTGCGTGCGTATGAAGTTGCGTATGTCTTTGCAGCTGCATATGGACCCGCTTTACGCATTGGCGTAAATGTGGCAATGCTCGACACAATCACCACATCACCACTTCCACGCTCCACCATGTGAGGCACGACAATCTCACTCAGTCGGACAATGCCCGCCGACATGAGGTACGCAAGTTCGTCTAACTGATCTCGGTCCGATGTGCCGATTTTCGCTGCGTGTGTAACACCAGCGTTCATCACGAGAACATCAACTGCTCCACACTGAGCGCCAACACTTTCCACTCCATCTTTGTGAGAAAGATCGGCAACAATCACTTCAACATGCACACCTCGCAAGCGCACCACACTTGCAACACGATCTAATTCAGATTTGTTGCGTCCCACAAGCACAAGTTCACTTGCGCTGTCTGCATACCAAGTTGCAAAGGCCTCACCTATTCCAGATGTTGCACCTGTCACTAACACGCGCTTGCTCACACATCTGAAACTAGTACTTCTTCACAAACTGATATTGATGTAGTGATACCGTAAATGCAATGTCAACTGCTAGTCGCGACTCAAGCATCATTGCGCGCAATCTTGTTAAGAAATATGGCTCAGTTACCGCACTTGATGGACTGAACCTAGAGGTTCGTGCAGGGACGGTTCTTGGACTTCTCGGCCCAAATGGCGCTGGAAAAACCACTGCCGTCTCTATTCTCACCACACTTGTCAAGCCCACTTCAGGATCAGCGACTGTTGCTGGAATTGATGTGCTGGCTAATCCGCACGAAGTCCGCAAACGAATTGGACTCTCGGGTCAATATGCAGCAGTTGATGAACATCTGACTGCAACTGAAAATCTAGAGATGATCGGTCGCCTCTACGGAATGAACAGGCGCGAAGCTAAAACTCGAGCACAAGAACTGATTGAGCGTTTTCGACTTTCAGATGCAGCGCATCGTCCTTTGAAAACTTTCTCTGGTGGCATGCGACGAAGAATTGACCTTGCCGGCGCACTCATTGCCGACCCGCCAGTGCTCTTTCTTGATGAACCAACTACCGGTCTAGACCCAGTGAGCCGCGGCGAACTATGGGATGTAATTCGCGATCGTGTCGCTCAAGGAACCACGGTTTTGCTCACTACTCAGTATTTGGAAGAAGCCGATCAACTCGCAAACCAAATCGTGGTGATTGACCATGGTCGCTCCATCGCAGAGGGAACTGCAGACGAACTGAAGCGACGCATTGGTGGAGAGCACCTTGATGTGCACATTGAGCGTCAAGACCAATTTGAGCTCACTGAATCAATCTTGCGAGGCGTTGCCTCGGGTCCATTACGTGCCCACAGTGGCGATGGTGCATTTTCCGCTCCAGTGAAAAATGGCGTTCAAGCTTTGAGCCAAGTACTTCGTGAACTTGAGGCAAAGAGTGTTGCCATTATTGATATTGGATTACGTCGACCAACACTGGACGATGTTTTTGTTGAATTAACTGGTCACGCCGCAGAAGAATCGAGCAACGCATGAACATCCTTCGCGACTCTTTAGTCATTGCCCGACGCAACACCATTCGGATTCGGCGAGTTCCCGATGTCATGGTTTTCGTTCTCATCCAGCCATTGATGTTTGTTGTTCTCTTTGCGTATGTTTTTGGAGGATCAATCGACATTCCAGGAAGCAACTACCGAGAGTTTTTGATGGCAGGAATTTTCACCCAGACCGTGGTGTTCGGAGCAACGTTTACGGGAGCGGGACTTGCTGAAGATCTGCAAAAGGGACTGATCAATCGTTTCAGGTCGCTTCCCATGTCTCCATTTGCAGTAGTTGCCGGACGTACCGCAAGTGACGTCATTTATAACGTCTTGTCAATTGCCATGATGTCAATTGCAGGACTTGCAGTTGGCTGGCGCATTCGGAGTTCAGTGTTAGACGCACTAATCGGATATGGCCT
>JBEGVD010000063.1:0-8163 GCA_041178585.1 Actinomycetota bacterium | reverse complement strand
AGGGAGATCACGTTTCGGGAATGTCGAAGCCTGCTGGACGCAATGAAAAGAATCCAGCAATGCTTGATGTTGAGACCATCAACAACGTTGCTGCAGACCAGGTGAAGAATCGTCCTCGCTTTGAAGACCTCACGCCATTGTTCCCGGACTCAAAGTTGGGTCTTGAAAATGCTGCAGATCCAAACAACATGACTGCGCGCATCATCGACCTCATCGCACCAATTGGAAAAGGACAACGCGGAATCATCGTGTCGCCTCCAAAGGCCGGTAAGACCACGGTTATGAAGACGATTGCAACGAGCATCGAAAAGAATCACCCAGAAGTGAAACTGATTGTGTTGCTCATTGACGAGCGTCCTGAAGAAGTAACCGACATGCGTCGCACCGTAAAGGGCGAAGTAATTGCATCAACGTTCGACCGACCTTCGGAAGAGCACACGCACATTGCTGAACTCACCATCGAGAAGGCAAAGCGCATGGTGGAAATGGGTGAAGATGTTGTCATTATTTTGGACGGCATCACACGTTTGTCACGTGCATACAACTTGGCAGCGCCTGCAACTGGGCGAATCATGTCGGGTGGTATCGATGCCGGTGCGTTGTACCCACCAAAGAAATTCTTCGGTGCTGCTCGCAACATTGAAGAAGGCGGAAGCTTGACCATTTTGGCGACTGCACTTGTGGAAACAAACAGCCGTATGGACGATGCCATCTTTGAAGAATTCAAGGGAACCGGCAACATGGAACTTCGCCTCGACCGTAAGGTTGCAGAACGTCGTATCTACCCAGCAATCGATGTTGATGCTTCAAGTACACGTCACGAAGAGTTGCTCTTCGAGCGCAAGCAATTGCAGATGGTGTGGAAGTTGCGTCGCGTGCTGAGCGGACTTGCTGCAGATGGAAACGCTGCGCCAGGCCTTGAGTTGTTGATTGATCGCTTGAAGACATTCAAGAACAACGACGACTTCTTGAACGAAATCGCTAAGCAACCAACCACTTAAGTGTCTGACGCTCGCCTTCGTATGGCTGCGTCGCAATGCGGCGCTGATACCGCTTCATTCGAATCGGTTGAGTTTGCATTTGGCCATGCTGCGCTAAGCGGTAAACAAGGCTGGGTGTATGTCGCCGAGCAACACTCGCGCGCGCTTAGCCCGGCGTTGTTGTGGGCAGGTAAACACGGCGTTGATTCACTCAACGTAATGAGCGAAATAGACGCTGATGTGCTTGCGCGACGTGCACAGTTGTTCGATTTTGACATCACGGTATGGGGCGTGAGCAATGGGCAGGTGGTACGTGCATTAGCAGCGCAACCACTTGCGCACGTTTTGGTTTCCGACTCACACGAACGACTTGCTCTGATGATTGAAACCTCTGGTGCCGATGTAGTGCGTGAACATGGTTTGCTTACAGGCGAAGTGATGGGCCTAGAAGTGTGCCGAGTGTTGAACGATGACGCTGGCGATGGAGCAAGACTGGAAATTGGTGTTGGCGCTCACGATCGCGAAACGTTTCAGCTTGTGCATGGCCGTGATGCAACCGTTGAGTCACTTGCACGAGTGGCAGGAATAGTTCGCGATCACCGCACAGAAGGTTCTGTTCCACACCCATTGAACAGGCTTGCACCAGAGCGAATGCTGCGTCACCGAATTGTGTTGTCGCCTGAATTGGTGGGTGCACAGCAACTGCAACCGGTTGAACCGCCTGTTATTCGCATGAATGTAAAAGATGAAATGCCGTGCGTCGCGCTCGGTTCACTTCCCGGCGGAGTTCCAGTAGTAGTGGTGTGCACTGCTTCAATTGATGTTGACGTAGTGGCCTTTGGCGCAGATGCTCGCTTGCGCACCTCACCAGATGCAGAACTGCTTATTGCAACTCATGCAAACAATGTGACCCCGTCGCTGCGAAAATTGGCACAGTCGTTACGCAATCCTGCGCGTTTCGTTGAAGTTTCCCCAGTTCGTCGTTAATTAGCCCGTAGCCTAAGCATCGTGTTTGAACGCCTCTCCCAAATTGAAGCCGAATATGTGGCTCTTGAGGAAAGTCTTGGCACTGCTGAAGTCTTGAACGACCAGAACAAATTGCGCGACGCATCGCGAAGGTACAAACAGCAAACCCCATTGGTGCAGTGCATCCGCGAGTACAAAGACGCAGAAGGCAACGCCGAAGCCGCCCGCGAACTGATGGCCGACGCCAAGGGTGCAGAGCGCGAACAATTGCAAGCCGAACTCGATGGCGCTGTTGAGCGCATCGCCGAACTTGAAGCCCAGTTGAAGGTGTTGCTGCTTCCAGCCGACCCGAATGATGGCAAGAACATCATCGTGGAAATTCGCGGAGCAGAAGGCGGAGAAGAAGCCAACTTGTTTGCCCACGACCTATTTGACATGTACAGCGCATGGGCGCTGCGCAATGGATGGTCGGTTGAAGTGATGTCGCTTGATAAGTCGCCAATGGGTGGCATAAACCAAGTGACCATGTTGTTCAAGGGTGACACCGTATGGACGCGCATGCGATTTGAAGGTGGACCGCACCGAGTGCAGCGTGTTCCGGTTACCGAAGCACAAGGTCGAATTCATACATCATCTGCAACGGTCATGGTCATGCCAGAGGCCGAAGAAGTAGACGTATCAATCGACGAAAAAGACTTGCAGATAGATGTGTATCGAGCAAGTGGTCCGGGTGGTCAGGGAGTGAACACCACCGACTCTGCAGTGCGCATTACTCACAAGCCATCGGGAATCGTTGTTGCAATGCAGGACGAGCGTTCGCAGTTGCAGAACCGATTGCGCGCAATGACCGTTTTGCGTTCGCGCTTGTTGAAGCAGCGCGAGGAAGAGCAAGCAGAAAAGATGTCAGCAGAGCGCAAGGCTCAAGTAGGGAAGGGCGGACGTGGCGAAAAGATTCGCACCTACAACTTCAAAGAAAATCGTATAACCGATCACCGCATTGGTTTCACTTTGTATCAGTTGCAAGATTTCTTGGCGGGCAACGTTGACCCAGTCGTGGATGCGTTAACAACGCAGTTCCAGATTGAGCAGTTGGCTAGCGCCGCAAACGACTAACCACACCATGACACCCGAAGACGCGGTGACATGGAGCGAAATGCTCGCTGAAACAACCGAGCAACTCGGTGATGCCAACGAAGCACGTTGGCTGTGTGAGCACGCAAGCGGCTTAGACGGTGAAGAATTTCGCCAATCGCAGCAAGAGTTTGTGACCACTGCAATGGCAAAGCAATTGCACGACATGGTTCGACGTCGGTTAGATGGTGAGCCGTTGCAATACGTCATGAAGCGTTGGGCGTTTCGACACTTAGATGTTTTTGTGGATCAGCGAGTACTCATTCCACGTCCTGAAACCGAATTACTGGTTGAGGTGGGGTTGGCAATTGCGACTGAGCGATTGCAACACATAGATCGCCCGCTCAACATTGTGGATTTGGGTACGGGGAGCGGGGTGATCGGGTTGTCAATGGCGCACGAACTACCGCTTGGCAAAACCAATGTGTGGCTTACCGATCAGTCGAGCGATGCGCTGGATGTTGCACGGGGCAACCTGGTTGGCGTTGGTCAAAAGGGCGGTGGAGTTCGACTTGTGCTTGGCAGTTGGTGGAACGCGCTTGATGGTTCACTCAAAGGCGCAATTGATATTGCGTTGTGCAACCCCCCATACATTGCTCACGACGATGGAGAAGTTGCATCCGACGTGCACAAGTGGGAACCACACTCCGCTTTGTATGCAGGTGATAGCGGTCTTGCAGATATTCGAGAGGTGATTAGCAACGCGTCAACATGGCTTGCCAGCGATGGCTGGTTGGCGCTGGAAATTGGTTACCGACAAGGCGGCGAGGTTCGTGAGTTGTTAGAAAATGCAGGACTTGTGCATGTTGAAATTCGCCGCGACCTCGTTGGCAGAGACCGAATTGCGTTAGCGCAACGACAAACTGCGTCGTAGAAAATCCAGCTGGTGGAGCAGCAAGTTTTCTGCAACAACTTCTTGCGGCGTCATGTGTGTAACGCCAACAAGCGGCAAAAACTCATGAGGTTTACCAGCATGCAACAGTGCAGTGCTGAGTTCTAACGAATGTGCAGCCAGCA
Organism: Actinomycetota bacterium; assembly: GCA_041178585.1. Classification (GTDB taxonomy): domain Bacteria; phylum Actinomycetota; class Acidimicrobiia; order Acidimicrobiales; family Ilumatobacteraceae; genus UBA3006. The sequence goes on along the minus strand of JBEGVD010000063.1, from coordinate 4,069 downwards.
CGTTGTCGTCGGCAAGGCCGTGAATGATGAGCAATGGGCGAGTGAGATTCTTTGCATCATGCAGTAACGAAGAAGCGATGTACGGCTGTGAGTCATGAGCAGGGTTGCCCAAATATCGCTCGGTGTAGAACGTGTCGTACAACTTCCACTCGGTAACTGGGGCACCGGCAATAGCAGTGTGAAAGTGTTTGGGTGCTCGAAGCACGGCAAGAGCCGCCAGGTAGCCACCAAAGCTCCAACCACGAATTGCCACTCGTGTTGTATCTGCGCACGGTGCGATTTCAGGTAAGTGGCCAAGGACTTCGATCTGATCGTTCAACACAGTTGTTGCAAGGTCGTGATACACCTCGCGTTCCCAGTCGCTGCCTCGACCTGGCGTGCCGCTTCCATCGGCAATGACGACACAGAAACCTTGATTAGCAAACCATTGGGCTGCGGTGAATGCCATGCTGCTTGCAACCACTCGTTGTGCGTGTGGCCCACCATATGGGTCGAATAGAACTGGAAGTGCAGAGCCGTCGTGGTTCTCGGGCAGCACAATTGCAGTGCTGATGCTTCGTTTGCCTACGCGATGGAATGAAACGTTGACGCTGAGTAGCGATTGTTCGGCGTTGTTGAGCAATTCGTGGTGGTTATTCACCAATGTCCGAGAGCGTGGGTGGTGCATGGTTGCGTTGCGAACCACAATGGTTTCGCCGCCAATTGCAACAGTGTGAATGCCGTCGTCAGTGGTGAGTTGAACCAGTTCATGAGTCGAAACATTCACTTTCCATGCGTGCAAGACATGTGGTTGATCAAGTGGGTTGCCGGAAAATGTCACGTGATCGGCGTTTGCATTAATGATTCCACGCACCTGAATATGGGGTGGAGTAATCGCGTTGTTGTTCACCAAAACTGCTCGAGCACCATTGCGTTCGCCACACCACAACAACATGTCTTCGGCAATAAGTGACGGGCCGCCGGCAACGAGTTCAACCCACTTGTCATCACGTTCCACGTGTAGCGATTCTGTTTCGCCGGTAGTGGTGTGAACTTTGCGAATGTCGAGCAACTTTTGGTCACGCGACATCACCGATATGACTAGCCCTGACTTGTTCCACTGCACAGATGTTAAGTACTCAAAAGTTTCTGTGTCCCAGCAAATGTCGGTTGAACGTGCTTCTAAGTTAATGACATGTAACGAAGTACGTGCATTTCTCGTTCCTGCAAATGGATACCTGCGAGTTTGCGGTTCAACAGTTGGTTGCGACGGGTCGGCAATGGTGATGAGTTCAATTGGAGAGTTGTCGACGCGTTCCACCACGAGTGCATCACTGTTGGGTGACCACCAGAAGCCACGCTGCCGATTCATTTCTTCTGCAGCCACAAACTCGGCAACGCCCCATGTGATGTCACTCACTGTTTCAGGAGTGAGGCAACGCTCGTTGCCTTGCATGTCGCATACGAATAATGCGCTGCCACGTACGTAGGCAACATGTTTGCCGTCGGGGCTGATGCGAGCGTCGTAAATGGTGCCAGGAGCCGGTTTGCTGATTGCTACTTCTCGAGCATTGTGCATGTCGGCAACAAACAGTCGACCACTTACGGCAAAAGCAACGTGAAGTACTTCGTTGTCGCATGAGAATGAAACAATTCCTGCAGCACCTTCTCGTGCACGCTCACGCCGCGCACGTTCTTGTGCCGATTCGTTTTCTGTTTTTGAGTTGACGAGCAGCGAACGAATATCTGCAAGACATGTTTCCGTGTTGCGATCGGTATGGCATATCCACAGCGAATTCACCGTGTCGTTGCCTGCAGGTGACCGCAGAAACAGCACCCGTTTTCCATCTGGGGAAACAATGATGTTTCGCGGTTCGCCAAGAGTGAGGCGCTGGGTTCGCGCATACTGTCGAGGAAACGTGTCGGTCATGCGAGCAGCGTTCCCGAATCATCAAGTCGAACAGGAATGCCAACCCATTCGCGCTCACACATTTCAGTTGCTAATTGTGGGTCATTCGATGTTGCCCAGGCGCGACGCGAATCGGGGAGGATGACCGAAGCGCAAATGGTTTCGGGGTTTCCATCTCGCCCGTGCATCACGCTGTATGCCTCAAGTTTCGCTGGCCCAACAGCTTCGGCTGCAGCTGCCACTTGGCGTTTTGGCAATGCATCTACTTGGTCCTGCGGAGACGAGTGTGTAAATCCGTTTTGTGGAGGTGTTGCTGCATATGCACCGAATGAATGTTTGGTTGCGTATCCGCCATTCGCCCACACGAAACCGTGAGCCTGTGGCTGTTCGCGAACTTTGAGCATTGTGGTGGCAATTGCGTGCATGACGTAGTTGTTAAACGGTCCACCCGCAAACGAAAGCCCACCAGTTTGTGTGAGTTGTTGGTTCAAGCTGAGACCAAGCGACTGGGCGCCAAGTTGCACTGCAGAAGGGAAGCACGAGTACAAGTCGATGAACTCGTACTCACTGGTGTGCTTGCCGGTGAGCTGTTGCAATTGCTCGCCGCCTAAACGAATTGCAGGCGTTTCGGTGAACGTCCAGCGATGAGAAATGAAGTTGTGTTCGTGGCAGTCGGTTCCAGCTTGTGGGAACACCCATTTGTCTCGCGCTATGCCAAGAGCAGTCGCGCGTTCTACCGAACACAGAACCAGCGCTGCTGACATGTCGACATCGTTATTGGAGTTCATCAGTTTCGTGTATGGGTATCCAACCATTCGGTTGGTGGGCGAGGCAGTGCGAATCTGTTCAGGTGTGTACGACTTTTGTAGCCATGCATGCGGGTTGTTTTCTGCAACTTTGCTGAAGCGCGACCAAAGTTCGCTGATCAGTTGCTGATGCTCTTGAACTGAACGTTGCGCTGCGGAGCGAAGCGCTGTTTCAAACATCGGATAGACCTGAATAGGAAGTGCGATCTTCAGTGCAAGTTCGACTTCATGGTTCATCACTAATTCCTCTGCAACAACAGTTGGGGCTTCGTCTGCCGAAGACTCTGGTGATGCGTTCATCCACTTGGGTTGAACTTCAGATTGTTTGGCGCGCCGACGAGATCGCGACGCTTCGCCACCCGTGAGCACAACCATGTCGATCTCGCCACGAGAAATTGCTAATGCGGAATAGTTCACGAGAGATTGGGGAAGGTTTCCACCGTGCGGCGTAAGGCCGGTAACGCGAACATCGAGTCCAAGCTCACGGGCCACGCTGCGTGCGGGGTTTGGCTCACGAGTAGAGAGCGAACGCAAGACGTGCAGCGCGTCGATCGTGCCGAGTGTTGTAACGCCAGCGTCATGAATGGCGGCGTTTACTGCCTGCGCCATGAGTTGGGTGGGGCTTGATGCCTGCGAAAGATCGTCTGCATGTTGCGAGATTTGGGCTTGTCCAACAAGTACGGGGGTGCGTGGGTCGAGCGTCACTTCACAAACTCTAGTTTTCAATGATTGCAAGCGATCTATTGGGTAAAGCCCTCGTGACCTATGCTCGCAAGCGGTATCTCTGATGAATTCTTCGCCTTCTCCTCGCACAATTGCCATCGGATCAGACCACGCTGGATTTGAACTCAAGCAGCATTTGGTGGCTGTGTTGTCAAAGGCCGGACATGCCGTGATTGATCACGGAACGAACTCCACCGAAAGCGTTGACTACCCATCGTTTTGCGCAGCAGTTGCGCGCGATGTACGAGATGGCAAGGCAGAAGTGGGAATTGTCATGGGTGGTAGCGGCCAAGGCGAACAGATTGCCGCAAACAAGGTGCATGGTGTTCGCGCTGCATTGTGTAACGACTTGTACTTGGCAGAAATGGCGCGCTCACATAACGACGCAAATGTGTTGAGCATGGGTGGGCGAGTAGTGAGTTTTGAATTAGCAGAACAAATCGTTGAAAAGTTTTTGACAACGCCATTCGAAGGCGGTCGTCATGAGCGCAGAGTTGCCCAGTTAGCAGAGATTGAACAACAAGAAGGAGAGCGCTAATGCCTTGGCCGTCGGAGACTCAGAGAGACACAGAAGTTTTTGGACTGATTGATAAAGAGAATGAGCGCCAAATTACTGGGTTGCAATTGATCGCAAGCGAAAACTTCACCTCAC